>LFJI01000086.1 GCA_001235855.1 Candidatus Burkholderia brachyanthoides | reverse complement strand
CGGAACGGATGCGCGCCTTGAGTTGCACGCGTTTATCCGCCTTCTGTGATGCCTTAGCAGCGGCGCGCTCGATTGCAAGGAAGTGGTATTCTCCGTCGATCGCGACGCAAGACCGCCCCGCCGACAGCGCGTTCTACGTCGCATCGGTCTGCCGTGACGGCGGCAAGTGGAGGGCTTCCGCCGAACCGGCCACGCCGCGTTGGGGCTCGCTGCAATGACGGCGCGTCTTTCGGATATGCCGATACCGCTCGCGCTGCGCTTCGGTTTGATCGCGGCGGCGGCCGCGTGCGTGACGATGAGCGGATGCGCGTCCATCGGCGCGGCGACCGGCGCGTTCACGTCGAACCCGGCGGTCGGCTTCGGCGTGGGCGTGGCGGTGCAGGCGGCGACCGACGAGGTCGTCAAGCACACGATGAAATCGCTGCATCAGGAGGACCAGCAGGTGATGATCGCGGTGACGGCAGGTCAGTTGCAGATCGGCGAGACGCGGCCCTGGAAAGTCAAGCACACGCTGCCGAGCGAGAACGGCCGGCGAGGTGCGCGTGCTGCGCGAGTTCAACAGCGCGCTCGCGAGCTGCAAGGAGTTCGCGTTCTCCGTCGTCGATGGCGACGAAGCGAATTCGCTTGCGCAGTGGTATGTCGCGATGGCATGTCAGCAGTCGAGCGGGTGGAAGTGGGCGTCGGCGGAACCGGCGGTGGATCGGTGGGAGAGTTTGCAGTAGCGGAAGTAGCGGAAGACATTGAAAAAAGCGAGGCCGCATCTATGCGAACCGAGCTTTTTCCCACCGCCTGGCAGGAAACTCAAACAGAAGCCTTACGCTTCCACATCCTCCAGACTCAACATCTCCGTCTGGTCGTTATACGAGAAGATCTCCCCATACCGGCCCCAGTCGATCACCGCATCGAGCGTTTCCTGCGCGGCGCTGTCCGACAGAAAATCCTCCAGTTCCTGCTCGAAGCGCACCCGCGGCGCGCGATGCCCCGGCCGCTCGTTGAGCACCTTCTTGATCCGTGCGGCCAGCGGCACATGCCGCAGCAAATGCTCCGCGAACATCATCTTGCGCTCCTGCGTGCCGAACTCCGCGAACACGCGCGCCTGCGGCGTCAGGAAGATATCGCCCTCGCGCACATCGGCGAAACTGAGATGCTGCAGCACTTCCGCCACCGGGAAGAGATCGTCGACCTCGAGATGCAGCGTCCGTGCGATTTCCGGCATGTCGGCACGGCCGTGGTATGGCTCCGCCGCGAGCGTTTCGATGAGACCCGCCATCAGGTTCGTGGACACCAGCGGCAGCCAGCTACCGAGCTCCAGCCCCTTCTTCTTCGACTCGTCGAGCTGACGCGCGGTCATTTTCGCGTAGATATCGTCGACCAGCTTGCGGAACGCCAGGTCGAGACGATTGCGCGGATGCTTGAACGGCACCTTGATCTCGGCCATCACGCGTCCCGGATTCGACGACAGCACGAGAATCCGGTCGCACATGAATACCGCTTCCTCGATGTTGTGCGTGACGATCAGCACCGACTTGATCGGCAGACGCCCTTGCGTCCACAGATCGAGCAGGTCGGTACGCAGGTTCTCGGCGGTCAGCACGTCGAGCGCGGAGAACGGCTCGTCCATCAGCAGCAAGGTCGGATCGACGACCAGCGCCCGCGCGAAGCCGACGCGCTGCCGCATGCCGCCCGACAACTCGCGCGGATACGCGTTCTCGAAACCGTCCAGGCCGATCAGGTCGATTGCCGCAAGCGCGAGCGCGCGCCGCTCACGGGAGGCGACGCCCTGCGCTTCCAGGCCGGCTTCCACATTCTGCAGCACAGTCAGCCACGGAAACAGCGCGAAGGTCTGAAACACCATCGCGACGCCCTTTGCGGGTCCGCGCAACGGTTCGTTCAGATATGTCACGTCGCCCGCCGTGGGCGAAATCAGCCCGGCGATGATGCGCAACAGCGTCGACTTGCCCGAGCCCGAACGGCCCAGCAGTCCGACGATCTCACCCTCGCGCAGCGAAAGGTTGGCATCGTCGAGCACGAGCAGTTCGCCCTGCGTCTTGTTGAAGCCGCGGCTCACATTCGCCACGCGCATGATCTCCGCGCCCAGACGCGGCGGCGTGCCCGGCGGCGACTTGGAGGGCGTGCGCTGGAAAGTCTGCGCGGACATCTGCGTATTCTTGGGGTTCTGCATCGGAGCTCGTCCTCAATCCAGTCGAAGTCTTGATTCGGCGTAGGCGTACAGCGGACGCCACAGCAAACGGTTGAACAGCGTGACGAAGAGCGACATCACGGCGATGCCCAGAATGATCTTCGGATAATCGCCGTCGGCGGTCGTCTGCGCGATGTAAGAGCCCAGGCCGTGCGCGACGACCTGCGTCTTGCCCCAAGACACCGCTTCCGCGACGATGCTCGCGTTCCACGCGCCGCCCGACGCGGTGATCGCGCCGGTGATATAGAAGGGGAAAATGCCCGGTAGCATGCAGTTCTTCCACCACGGCCAGCCGCTGATCTGAAAATTCGCCGCAGCCTCGCGGTAATCGTTCGGATAAGCCGACGCCCCCGCGATCACGTTGAACAGGATATACCACTGCGTCCCGAGCACGATGAGCGGCGAGAGCCAGACATCCGGGTTCAGGTTGAAGCGCACGATCACCACGACGAACACCGGGAACAGAAGATTCGCCGGGAACGCGGCGAGGAACTGCGCGAGCAGCTGGATCTTCTCCGCGAGCGCCGGACGCAGCCCGATCAGCACGCCGATCGGCACCCACACCACCGACGCCAGCGCGATCAGTACCACCACGCGGATCAGCGTGATGAAGCCGAGCACGAACACATGGCCGACTTCGCCCCACGTCACCCCCGTCGCGACGAACGACACCACCTTCCATACGACGAAGGCCGTGAGCAGCAGCAAGGCCGTGCCCCAGGCGATGTCGCCGGTGCGCGTGGACGGCATCGGCGGGCGGATGGCGCCTAGATTGCCCAGCGGCAGACGCACGCGCTGCAAGGGCGGCAGCTTGATCGGCACGCGCGCGGCCCGGGCTAGCAGCCAGCCCGCCGGCACCAGCAACTGGTGAATCAGGCGCGTGCGGCGGATCAGGTCGAGCAGCCAGGATTCGGGGGCATCGCCGGAACTCGTGTTCTCCATGCGGAACTTGTCGGCCCACGCGACCAGCGGGCGGAACATCAACTGGTCGTAGGCCAGAATGACGACGATCATCGCGAGGATCACCCAGCCGATCGCGCCCAGATTGCGCTCGCCGATGGCCGTGGCTAGATAAGCGCCGACGCCCGGCAGCACGATGGTCCGGTTGCCGACCGTGATAGCTTCGGAGGCGACCACGAAGAACCAGCCGCCCGACATCGACATCATCATGTTCCAGATAAGGCCCGGCATCGAGAACGGCACTTCGAGCTTCCAGAAGCGCTGCCAGTTGGTGAGGTGAAAACCGCGCGACACTTCGTCCAGATCGCGCGGCACCGTGCTCAGCGACTGGTAGAAGCTGAAGGTCATGTTCCATGCCTGGCTCGTGAAGATCGCGAAAATCGCGGTGCACTCCGCGCCGATCACGCGCCCCGGGAACATCGCGAGGAAGAACGTCTCGGTAAACGAGATGTAGCCCAGCACCGGCACCGACTGGAGGATGTCGAGAATCGGCACCAGCACAATGGAGGCGCGGCGGCTCTTCGCCGCGAGCGTGCCGTAGACCAGCGTGAAGACGAGCGACGCGAGCATCGCCAGCAGCATGCGCAAGGTGGTGCGCAGCGCATATTCGGGAAGATTCGCGAGATCGAGCGAGATCGCCGTGGACTGGAGGGCCGAAATCGGCGCCATCGTCTCGTGGAACCCCACCGCCGCGAGCGCGATGATGCAGATGATCATCGGGAAGGCGACGAAGTCCCAGCGGTTGGGCAGAAGCCGCCACGCCGACGCGTTCGCCGTTCGATTCAGATTGAAGCCAAATTCCATTTAACGCCCTCCCCGTCATTCTCTGATGCCGTCGCGCACACGCGGATTCGATACTTCGGACGGCCGTTGGGCCGTCGTCCGGGCAAGAACGCCATTGCCCGGGACCGCCGCTCGACGCGCTCGACGTATAACGCGCCGCTCGGCGAAAAGAAACACACGCGCGGCGCCAAGCATTGCCGCCAGCACGGATTGATCCGCGTCGAACCATAAAACGCTACACCAAATTGCATGACGGATACAACCTTCATCAGGCGGTGCATACCATTCCTGTGATGTTTCTGTTGCTCTTCGGCACAACGTGGGCACAATGCACAGATGCCACGGCCCGCTCACACGCTCGCGACGTCTCGCCATCTCGCCGATCGGCGCTTGGGCGAGACAAGAAGCGTACCGGGTCCGCAAGATCGCTGGAGCGGACGCACGCAAACGTCAAGCCGGGTAAGTGCCTACGAAGGCGTACATACGACAAGGCGCTTGATAGCGACAAAAACATCGTCCAATCTTGGCTATCACAAATAAAATATCGAGTGCCAAAATATATTGAGTGCCGATGCAATGCGTGACACCATCCTCGAGCCGACCGACCTTCTTAGTCGCGCTCCGCGCGTCAACGCGCTGAGCGCGCGCGTCGGTGGCGCTGCGCGCCGCAGGCGTATGCATGCGCCCTGGCTTCGTTCCGGCCCCCGTCAGGGCGGCGATTATCCCGGTTTTGGCGGACAGTCGCGAGTCCTTTGCGGCAAGTCGCGCCGCCGTTTGGCCGTGCCACGGCGGTGTTCGCCGTCCGGGCGAGGCGTGATCGCGAACGGCGGCCGACGACGGCGATGAAAAGATCATCCTGCCCCGCGTGATCCTGACGCTCTGCCTAGCAGCGCTGGCGCTCGCGTGCTGGGTCGCGGCGGGCTTTCTGTCGGACCGGCGAGCGCAATGGTGCAGCAGGAAATGACTTCGACGGTGCACACGGAACGCCAGATGGCGGCGTCGATCGTCGACACCATGGCGCAGATGGACCTCACACAGCGTGCCTTCGCGCAGGCGCGACATTATGCCTCCAACCCGGCGGCACGGAAAGCGAGCGGCGAGTCAAATGGACCGCGCATCCGTCGCTCGTGAAGGTCAACCGCTTCCTCCACGACGCGCAGGGCTTTTCCGGCCTCGACTCGATCTGGCTGGTCAACGACCAGGGCTACTGCATCGCGTCGAGCAATGCGGAGGACGCCAACAGCTTCATCGCCTTCGACATGAGCGGCCGCGCCTATGTGATGCGCGCGCTGCTCGGCGGCTTCGTCGAGATGTATGGCGTCGAGCGCCTGTCGGGGGAGCCGGGGCATCTTCATCGCGGCGCCCGCGTATGAGGACGGCCTGCTGGTCGGCGCGGTGATCGCGAAGGTGAGTATCGACCGGTTGCGGCATTGGTTCGCGCGCGGGCACCTTCGTCACCGACGAAAACGGCGTGGTCGTGATGGCGCACGACGGAAAGCTCGAAAACGAAGCGCTGCCCGATGCGCCCATCACCCGCATGACGCCGCGCGAACGGCTGGAGCACTACCGGCGCGAGACGTTTCCGGAACTGCGCGTGGTGCACGTGGGCGACCAGATGCGTGAATCGGCTCAATGGCTCGCGCCCACGCTCGCGCAGAGCTTTTATTCCACCAACAGCAGCGCCGCACCGTCGCTCTACGACGAACGCACGGGCCTGAACTCCGGGCTGTCGGCGCATATCGTCCATCCGCTCACGATCTGGCCGGAAATCAGCCGCAATCACAGCCGCGACCGCATCCTCGTATTCCTGACGATGCTCGGGATCGTCACGCTGGTGCTGGTGATCGCCACCTCCTACTCGCGCGAGCGGCGGCTGCACCGCGCCACGACGCGCTGACCGGCGCGCTGTCGCGGCGCTGCTTCCTCGATACGCTGCGGCACGAGATCGAACTGGCGCGCTCGATGGCTCAGCCGCTGTCGGTCGTCATCGCCGATCTTGGATCACTTCAAGCAGATCAACGACCGCTTCGGCCACGCGTCCGACGACCGCGCGCTCGAGCATTTCGTCGAGGTCTGCCGCGCGCAACTGCGTCCGAGCGACGCAATCGGACGGCTGGGCGGCGAGGAATTCGGCATCCTGCTGCCGCAGACCTCGCTCGCGGATGCGCAGGCCGTGCTGGAACGCCTGCGCAAGCGCTTCCAGCACTGCGCGCATCTGCCCGACGACGCGGTGCTGTCGGTGAGCATCGGCATTACGGAACTCGCTTACGACGACGCGCTGGAGTGGATCCTGTCGCGCGCCGACCTGGCGCTCTACGATGCCAAATCGCGCGGGCGCGACCGCAGCGAGGTGCGTCCCGCCGATCCCACACCGCCGACGCGTCATCCGGAAAATTCGCTCGCGGGCAAGTAAGCTCGCCCAGACCAGTGGAAGCGGCGTGCGGACGCGTTTTCACGGTGCGTTCATCGCACGGTCATGCGCTCTTCGCGACGTGGGCGCAGCGCACGGGTATCATCGATGTTCAATCGAAAGCGCTGCCGTCATTAGAGGTTTGCATGAAGGGAAATCTGGTCATCGTGTGCCGCGATCAGGACGCTGAAACGTTCGACCATCTGCTTCCTGAGTACGGATCGTTCCAGACGCGGCTCTCGTCGACGACGTGGTTCCTCAAGATCGATCTCGCGCCGGAAGTCATTCAGGAGAAAATCCTGTCGCGCCTCGGCAAATACACGACCCACTATACGGCACTGGAAACGCTGTTCGACTGAGTCGCGGCGCGCGCAATACCGCGGCGTCACTCGCTCTGCCCGCCGCACAAAGTAAAACGCCTTCGGCATGCCGAAGGCGTTCATCCGTTTTGCCGATGCCGCACGCTTTACGCCATGCGCTCCTCGTGCTGCGGCCCAGCGCGCCTTTCCGTGACGGGCTTGGTCGCCAAATCGAACGGAAAGGTGATCACCAGGCGCAAACTGCCTTCGGTCCGGTTGCCGATCTCGTACTCACCGCCCACTCGCCGCGCCAGCCGGTCGACGATCGCAAGTCCCAGCCTGGCTATGGCCGCTGCCGCCGCGCGCGGGATCGAGCCGCACGAACGGCCGGCTCGCCTTGATGAGGTCGTCCGGCGCGATGCCCTTGCCCGTGGTCCGACACCACCCACCAGTTCCCAGTTCTTGGCCGTGCGCCGCGTTTCGATGACGGTACGCATGCGCGTTGTCGAGCAGGTTCGACAGCAGCCGGTCCAGCGTGGCCGCCGGCAGCGCGAACTCCGGGCGCGCCTCGAGATTCAGGTGGATCGGCTCCGCATTTGGCGACACCGCCTTGTAGGCGCGCGCCACCCGCTCGCATTGCTCGTCCACGTCCACCAGCTCGCTCGCGTCGGGACGATCGTGCGCGAACACCAGAAACTGATCGACGATATGCGCCATGGAATCGACGTCGCGCATTTTGTCGTCGTCCATCATTTGGTGCGCAGGCGCAGGCGCGCGAGCGGTGTCTTCAAGTCGTGCGCGACGCCCGCGAGCATCACCGCGCGATCGCTCTCGGTCTGAGACACCTCGCGCACCATCACGTTGAAGCCGTGCGTCAGTTGCCGCAGTTCGCGCGGGCCGCGTTCCGGCACGGGCGGCGTCGGCATGCTGCGCCCGAAGCGCTGCGCCGCCTGCGCCAGCATGCGATCGCGCGAGCGCGGCGGGCGCAGCGGTTGCACCGGCACGACGATCCAGCCCGGGTCCTTGACCGCATGCACCCACACGCTCGGCGGGCGCGCCGGGATCGTTCAGGCGCACGTCGGTGCCGTCGGGCAGACGATCTTTCAGGTCTTCGAGAAAGCGTTGCAGCGGCGACGTGTCCTCGTCAAGCTCGCGCGGCGCTTCCGGGCTGTGCCAGATCGACCACGCACATGCGCGGCGGCAAGGGCTGATCGGGCGTGCAGCAGTTCGAGCAGACGCTCGCGCGTGAGCGTACGCACCGGATTGTTGACGAAGAATTTTAAGGAGCGCGAATTCGCTTCCCGACAGCGTGATCGGACGGTCGTCCTGCTGCAGCGTGCGCGACTGGAAGTCCAGCCGGAAGCGGCCGAACGAATACGGCTCGCGCTGCTCGGGTGCGGCGGCGCAACACCGCCTGCACGCGCGCAAGAAGTTCACGCGGATTGAACGGCTTGCCGAGGTAGTCGTCCGCGCCAAGTTCGAGTCCGACGATACGGTTCACGTCGTCGGCCCGGGCGGTCAGCATGATGACGGGAATGTCGTCGCCGGAGGCGCGCAGTTGTGTTTAAGCGCGGTCAGACCGTCGACGCCCGGCTTCATCAGATCGAGGACGATCAGATCGGGACGCTCGCGTTCGATGCGGCGTTCGAGTCCACTGGCGTCGGCGTCGACGACAAGGATTTGCGTAGTCATAGGATGGAGTTTAGCGCGTGAGGCCGGCCTCGATTGATGACAGGCATGCCGCAAGGGTTACGTGGACGTGGCGTTACGACGAAAGCGGCACGTAAACCAGCGTAACAAGCTCAAACCATGCCGTAACACGGGGGTCGTTGTCAAGCCCTACGCTGTGCCTTACCGACAAGGGCAGGTTCTCCGCTTCTCCATGCGAGACCTCACCGCTTCGGCATCGACAACAATGAAGAGAGTTCACGATGGGCAAGCAATATCGCATTCTTACCGCCCGCCTCCGGGCGGCCCCGGCGCACCCGGCATGATGATGGGCGGTCCCGGCGGTCATCGCGTGGAAGATCGTATGAAGAAGCAGATGGACGAACTGCACAGCCAGATCAAGCTCAACCCGGCGGATCAGGAAAAGCTGTGGCAGACCGCGCTCGACAGCATGAAACAGAACCGCAAGGCCATGTTCGAAGCGCACAAGCAGTTGCACGACCAGTTCAAGTCGATGGAGAAGCAGCCGATCCTCGACCTGAACGCGACGCACGCCGCGCATCAGAAGATGGATGAGCAGGACTCGCAACTGCGCGAGCAGACCACCGCCGCATGGCTGAATTTCTACAACGCGCTGAACGATCAGCAGAAGAGCACCGTCAGCACGGCGCTGAAGAAGCACTTCGCACGCATGCGTGAGCACGAGCATCGCATGCACGAACGCTGGGGCAAAAGGGTCACGCGGCATCGGCGGCTTCGGCGCCTGCCAAGCCGTAAGCGCTCGGAGGCGCGTAGGCATGAAAAAACCGCAGAGGCTCTTTATTGGCTCCGCGGTTTTTTCGCGCTGATGGAATGGCCCGCTTCGCGCGGGCCATTCCGTGGTCAGGCGAGATCGAACAGCAGCACTTCGGTGTTCTCGCCCTTCTCGAGCGTCACCTTCGACACGTCTTCGAGCTTGGCGACGTCGCTTGCCGACAGCGCTTCGCCGTTCACCGACACCGCGTCGCGTGCCACATGCACATACACGCGACGGCCGGCGGGCATGTCGAAGTCCGCGCGTTCGTCGCCGTCGAAGAGACCCGCGAAAATGCGCGCGTCCGCACCGATCCTGACCGAGCCATCGTCACCTGTGGGAGACGCGACCACGCGCAGACGGCCGCGCTTGTCCTCGTCGGCGAAACGCTTTTCCTCGTATCCCGGCGCATCCGGGATGATCCAGATCTGCAGCAAGTGCGCCGTCTCCGTCTGCGAGCCGTTGAATTCGCTATGCCGCACGCCCGTACCCGCGCTCATGCACTGCACGTCGCCGGGTCGAATGCTCGACCCGTTGTCCATGCTGTCGCAATGCGCGAGCGCGCCGCCGAGCATATACGTGACGATCTCCATGTCGTGGTGGCCGTGCGTGCCGAAGCCCTGACCGCCCTCGATGTAATCCTCGTTGATCACGCGCAGCGCGCCGAAGTGGACGTGCTTCGGATCGTGATAATCGGCGAAGGAAAAGCTGTGGTACGAGTCGAGCCATCCATGGTTGGCGTGGCCGCGTTCACTGCTGCGACGAATCTCGAACATGATGTGTGCTCCCGCCTAAGGCGTTGATTTGTGATGGACAGAATGTAAGGGCGCAGCCCCCTCGGAACAACGCGTGCGGCGGCACTACACCGTCCCGCTACTCCATTGCGTCATTGAATTGGCACCGGCCGAATTCGGCGTGAAGGATCGTCATAC
>LFJI01000085.1 GCA_001235855.1 Candidatus Burkholderia brachyanthoides | reverse complement strand
GCGCGGCAAAAGGAGCTAAATGTGTTACCCATGTCCTGACACACCTGTTACCCATCACCGTAGCGGCCGTTGGTCAGCATGTGCAGCAGCACGAGCGCCTCCATCAAGCGAAAGCGGCGATGGTCCGAGCACCATCGCCGCTTTCCAACGCAACCCGCGCGCTGTCTTACTTCACCGAATACTCCTTGTGACCGCCGAAGCCGAAGCGCATCGCCGACAGCATGCGCTCGGGGAACGACTCGGCATCGCGCGAGCGGAAGCGCGTGTAGAGCGCCGCCGACAACACCTGCGTCGGCACCGCTTCCTCGATGGTCCAGCGCCCTTCGCCGCTATCCGCGACTTCGGCCGAGTACTTGTCCAGCGCGCCATCGCCCGCGAGCGCGCCCGCCGTCAGGTCCAGCAGTCACGAGGACACGACGCTGCCGCGCTGCCACACTTCGGCGAGATCGAGATCGTAACGCTCGTTCTCCGCGAGGTCCTTCGAGTCTTTGTGCTTGAGAATTTGGAAGCCTTCCACCGACGCATACTTCTTGCGATCGAAGGTCGGCAGCGGCTGACGCGTCAGCACGATGCACGACGGCTCCTTGTTGTGCGACAGCGCGACGCGCCACGCTTCGCCGACTTCGTTGGCATCTCGGCGGAACGCAGCAGCGTGAGGCCCGGCACCGCACGCAACGCGGCGAGCTGTTCGATCGGCTGGTGTGTCGGGCCATCCTCGCCCACGCCGATCGAGTCGTGCGTGAACACATAAATGACCGACACTTCCATGATCACCGACAGACGGATCGGCGGCTTCATGTAGTCACTGAGAATCAGGAATCTCGAGGCGTACGCGCGCATGTCCGACAGCGCGAGACCGTTCGCCACCGAGCCCATGCCGTGCTCGCGAATGCCGAAGTGCAGATTGCGTCCCGCGTAGTCGTCGGCTTCGAAGCTGCCCGCGCCGTCGAACTTGAGGTTCGTCCTCGTGGACGGCGACAAATCCGCCGCGTCGCCGATCAGCCAGGCAATGCAATGCGTTGCGCGAGCGCGTTGAGCACCTTGCCCGACGAATCGCGCGTGGCGAGACCCTTCTCGTCCGCCTCGAAAGTCGGGATCGCGCTTTCCCAACCCTTCGGGAAGCTTCGTTTCGAGCATCTCCCTCGCTTCCTTCGCGAGCGCCGGATTCGATTTTTCGTACGTCTTGAAGCGCTCGACCCATTCCGCGTGCAGCTTCTTGCCGCGCGTGCCGAAGCCGTCGGCGAATTGCTGCATCACGCCATCGGGCACGTAGAACTGCTTGTCTTCCGGCCAGCCGTAGAACTTCTTCGCGGCCTTCACTTCGTCCTCGCCGAGCGCTTCGCCGTGCGCGCTCGCGGTGTCCTGTTTGTTCGGCGCACCCCAGCCGATGATGCTCTTCACAACGATCAACGTCGGCTTGTCGGTAAACGACTTCGCCTTGTTGATGGCGGCTTCGAGTTTGTTCGCGTTATTCACGTTGTTTACGTGCAGCGTGTTCCAGTTGTGCAGCGTGTTCCAGTTGTAGCCGTAGAAACGCGCTTCGACGTCGTCGCTGTAGGCGAGGTCCGTGTGGCCTTCGATGGTCACGCGGGGTTGCTGTCGTAGATCCAGATGAGATTCGACAGCTCCAGATGCCCCGCCAGCGACGCCGCTTCGTGCGATACGCCTCCATCCATCATGCAGCCATCGCCGCAGAGCGCGTAGACGCGGTAATCGAAGATCGTGTCGCCGCCCTTGTTGAAGTGCGCTTCCTTCCAGCGCGCGGCCATCGCCATGCCGACGCTGTTACCGAGGCCTTGCCAGAGCGGTCCGGTCGTCGTTTCGACGCCGGTCGTCATGCCGGTATTCGGGATGGCCCGGCGTCTTGCTGTAGAGCTGGCGAAAGCTTTTGATGTCATCGAGCGAGACGGCGGGCTTGCCGTGCGCATCGACTTCCTTCACGCCCGTAAGGAACAGCGACAGCGTCGAATACAGCAGCATCGACGCATGCCCGACGGAGAGCACGAAACCGTCGCGGTTCGGCCACAGTGGCGCGTCGATCGTAGCGGAGATGATTCTGGAACAGATGGAACGCGACCGGCGCGAGCGCCATCGGCATGCCGGGTTGGCCGGAGTTGGTTTTCTGCACGGCATCCATCGAGAGCGTGCGGTGGTGTCGATCGTCAGGCGATCGAGATCTTTTGCTTGTGTTGCTTCAGACATGAGCGACGACTCTTTTGCGAAGAGCGCGCTGGGCACGGAAGGCGCCGCAGCGGGCAACCAGGACCATCGATCAAATGCAGTGCCTTGTACCGGTTCGGCGTTTAGCGCTGACATTGCGGGTGATGCAGAGACGATGTGCGTGTCGTACTTCCAGAACGAGAACCACGACGGCGTGACGGCGGGATGGGGGCGCGGGCCGTCCGGATGCTTCGTTTGGGCACGACCGTGCCCGGATAGTTCAAACGCTCATTCAGACATTCGAGCGCCGCCGTCAACGCGAACATCCATGCTGACACAAACGCGGCGAACGCGCGCCGCGCGCGGCAAGCTCCTGTTAATGCAGGGATTTTCCCGCGGCGCACGGCGAGTCCTTCGGTAAGCTTACAGTGCCAGATTCGGCTGAAGCTCGTGCAGCGCGTCGATTTCCGCGAGCATTCTCCTCGGACAGGTCGATATTCACGCTATCGATGTTTTCCTTCAGTTGCGCCATCGATGTCGCGCCGATCAGGTTGCTCGTCGTGAACGGCCGGCTGTTGACGAACGCGAGCGCGAATTGCGCCGGGCTGAGGCCGTGATGCTTCGCGAGTTCGACATAGCGCGTGATCGCGGCGACCGACTGCGGCTTGCTGTCGCGCGCAAACCGCTCGAACAGGGTGATGCGCGCCGGCGGGCCGCGCGCCGCCTTCGTACTTGCCGAAGAGCCAGTCGAACGCGAGCGGCGAATACGCGAGCAGGCCGACGCCTTCACTCCGATAGGCCCGTTTCGAAGGTGCGGTTCACGAGGCTGTACGGATTCTGAATGCTGACGATCTTCGTCATCAGCCCGGCCTTTTCCGCCGCCAGCAGGAATTGCACGACGCCCCACGGCGTTTCGTTCGCCACGTGCCCGCCTTAACGAGTTCGCCGAGCGCGGCCAGCGTCTCTTCGATGGGCACCGTGTATTCGTCGTCGAGATACGGATACGCCGCGCGGCCGAAGGCCATCGTGCTGCGGTCGGGCCAGTGCAGCTGGTACAAGTCCACGTAATCGGTTTGCAGGCGCTGGAGGCTCGTGTCGATCGCCGAGAAGATGTTCTTGCGATCGAACTGGTTTTCCGCGCCGCGGATTGTGCGGCTGACGCGCGGGACTGGCGATCTTGGTCGCGAGCACGATCCCGGCGCGCTTGCCCGGATTCTTCCCAAGCCAGGTGCCGATGTACTGCTCGGTGCGGCCTTGCGTTTCCGGACGTGGCGGCACCGGATACATCTCGGCGGCATCGATGAAATTGACGCCTTGCGCCAGCGTATACGCGATCTGCTCGTGCGCTTCGGCTTCCGTGTTCTGCTCGCCCCAGGTCATGGTGCCCAGCCCGATCAGGCTGACATCGACACCTGAATCTCTGAGTTTGCGAAACTTCATCGTAGGTTTCCTCTTGTTGGCGTTGTGTGTGCGGGCCGTGTGCGCTTCGTTGGTTTCACGGGACAAGCTCGCGTGACCGAACGTCGCGAAGCGCTTCGGCGACCGCAAAAACTACCATAGGCACGCGAGATCTGCTCTCGCAGCTAGAATGACAAGCCTTGCCCACGCGTGCTCAGGAGTTTCGATCGATGTCGTCCGCCACCGATTCCAACGACACGCCTCGCGCGCAAAAAGGCGCATCGCTCATCATCACGCTGGTCGCGGCGACGTTCTTCATGGAGAACCTCGACGGCACCATCATCGCGACCGCGCTGCCGCAAATGGCGCATATTCGTTCGGCGTGCATCCCGCCGACATGAGCCTCGGCATCACGGCCTATCTGCTGACGCTCGCGGTGTTCATTCCCATCTCCGGCTGGGCCGCCGACATGGGCCGCCGACCGCTTCGGCTTGCGCACCGTGTTCGGCAGCGCGATCGCCGTGTTCACCGCCGCGTCCGTGCTGTGCGCGACCACTACCACCCTGCCCGCATTCGCCGCCGCGCGCGTTTTGCAAGGCATCGACGGCGCGATGATGGTGCCGGTCGGACGTCTCGCCGTCCTGCGCGCGACACCGAAAGACGACCTGATGCGCGCGATCGCCATCGTCACGTGGCCGGAGCTCGTCGCGCCGGTGATCGGGCCGCCGCTCGGCGGGTTCATCACGACCTATTCGTCATGGCGCTGGATTTTCTATCTCAACATGCCGCTCGGCATCGTCGGGCTGCTGCTGACGCTACGTTTCATCGACAACGTGCGCGAGGATGCGGAGCGCCGCTTCGACCTGCCGGGCTTCGCGCTCTGTGGCGTCGCCTGCACGACGCTGCTCTATGTGATGGAATTGATCGCCCGCACCGACGCCGACTGGGCGCTCGTCGGCGTGCTGGTGGCCGTCGGTTTGGTGGCGGCCGTCGCGTCGTACCGGCATCTGCGGCGTGCGGCGCAACCGGTGGTCGATCTGTCGGCGCTGAAGGTGAAGACTGCCGTGGCGATGGGCGGCGGGCTCGCTGTTTCGGATCGTGATCAGCGCCGCGCCGTTCCTGCTGCCGCAGATGTTCCAGGTCGGCTTCGGCGTGAACGCGTTCGAATCCGGCCTGCTGACGCTCGCGGTCTTCGCCGGCAATCTGTCGATGAAACTGATCACGACGCAAGTGATGCGGCGCTTCGGATTTCGTCCGGTACTGATCGTCAACGGCGTGCTGGCGGCGCTGTCGCTCGCTGCGCGGAGGATTTCAGTGTGTGGCGTTTCTGATCGTCGGGCTGGTGGGCCTGCTCGGCGTAGCCGATCTGTTCGGCTTGTCGCGCGATGCCGGGGCACTGGTGTCGGGTCATGGGAAGTGGAAGGTTTAGCGCGGCGGCGGTGCTCGCCGGCGTCGTCGAGGTGAGACGGGCGGCGGGAACGAAATTTCGCTCGCCACCCTAAAGTTCTAGCGCTTCTGGCCGTCAACCCGGTCATGAAGACGCACAGTCTCGATTCGATCGCCGCCATCCGCCATGCGCGCGGCCTGAAGAACCCGGACGATCTGCTGCAAGGCACGCCCGAGTGGAAGGCCGCCAGCGACGCCTTCGCTGAAGACTTCATCCGCGGTCTGGACGGCGAACCGTCCGTGCGCGCGTGGTGGGCGCTCTGATTCGTCGCCGCGATCCAGCTTCATACGCGAAGGGCGCACCGAGGTGCGCCCTTCGTCCATCTTCGGCCTGCGCATGTCCGGCTGATCGAAAGCCAGCAGTCATCTGACCGACACATCGGTAAATTCGGGACAGATGCTCGCACGCTCCTTCCCCAAAACCCAGTTGTCGCGAGTCAACTTTTGCTTTTTCTGCGAACGTTTGCGCGCGTCTATCAAGTCGCCCGCCACAGCGCCGAAAACTGACATATCGCCAAAATCAAACCGGGAGTTGCCAGTGAAATGGGCAATGTCTTTTTTCGCGTCCATCGCGATGATCGCCGTGACGGGCTGCGCGCAGATGCCTGCGCAAAACGCCGCCGCGCAGTCCGACAAGCCGCCGGTCGGCAAATCGTCGTCGAAGAAATCGAAGAAGGCGCGCCGCGTCGTCGATTGCCGATGCAGCGCGCCGGAGCCGCGTCTCGTCGTATCGGGAGAGTCGCGTGCTTATCTGAAGGATGTCGAGTCCCGCCTCGACGCCGCACTCGCGCGCTGAACAAGAACAAGGAGTCTGCACATGTTTGACCCGACACGTGCTGACGCACCGCGCCGTAGCCTCGTGGCCGGCGTGATGCTGACGCTATCGCTGGCATCGGCCGGGGCACACGCCGCCGACGATTGCTACGAGCAGGCTGGCAGCTATCAGGGCGTCAATCCGCTGGTGCTGCGCGCGGTCGCGTGGCACGAATCGAAAGGCGATGCCAGCCGCGATCAATCACAACGCCAATGGCTCGATCGACGTCGGCCAATTGCAGATCAATTCCATCAACTTTTCCGACCTCGCGCGCCAGGGCATTCCGCATCGCGCACTGATGGACCCGTGCATCAACGTGTTCGTTGCCGCGTGGCTCCTCAAGCAGGAGATGGTGAAGTAAGGCAACACGTGGCGCGCGATCGGCGCGTATCACTCGAAATCGCCGAAGGCAGCGCGATGCCTACGCGCGCAGCATTCAGCAGATTCTGGTCAGTTGGGGCGAACTGCGTCCCACGATATGATCGTGGGACGCCACGCGTATCAAAGTTGACTCATTCCGCCGTCGATCACGATCTCCGTGCCAACGATGAACCCCGATTCCGGCGACGCCAGATGCAGTACCGTTGCCGCCACTTCGCTCGACTTGCCGAAGCGGCCGAGCGGAATCTGCGCAAACATCTGTGCGGCGGCGTCATCGTCGAAACCGAGCTTTTTCGTGCAGCGGCGTGGTGACCGGGCCGGGACTGACCACAATTTACCGGCACGCCGCGCGGCAGCAATTCCGCCGACAGGGCCTTGGCAAACGAAACGAACGCGGCCTTGCTCGCCACGTAGATGGACGACATGGGCATGCCAATGTGGGCGTTGATCGACCCGTTCAGCACGATCGACGCGCCCACGTTCAATAGCGGCAGCAGCGCCTGAATCTGGAAATACGGCTCCTTCACATTGATCGCGAAGGTTTCGTCCCATGCGTTTTCGGTAATATCCGCGAACGGCCCGAATGTCGCGATGCCCGCATTGACGAACACGGCGTCGAGCGTGATGTGTTCGTCCGCCAGACGTTGCGCGAGTTCGCGCGCCGCCGTGACCGTGCCCACCACATTACGAATTGCGATGGCATCCTTGCCGAGCATTTCTTTCGCCGCAGCCAACGACGTTTCGTCACGGCCCGTGATGACGACGCGCGCCTTCGTTCGCAAATGCCTGCGCGGTTGCGAGACCGATTCCGCTGTTGCCGCCGGTGACCAGAACTGTCTTGCCTTCGAAGCGATTCATGACGTTCTCCTTGTGAGCGTTGATCAATGTGAAGGCATTATGGGCGCGCTTTCGGGCATTGCCGTGCGAAGTTTTCGACGCACTCGTTGGATGGTTTCGAACGAGTTTCTCGAGACCAATAAGCCGCGCCGGTCGTCGGTGGCGGCCTGACCATGGAAGCACCGTCGTCAGGCTTGCTGGTTTACGCGTGCGCGGCGAAGGCGGCGCAGACGAGTGCGCATTGCCGCGAGGAGTCTTTTAGTCATGATGCGTCTCCGTGTCTCGTGGAGCAAACTAAGTTAACCCTAGGGTGACCATGACGCGGCAGCAAGATTCGTGAATGCTACGGCGAAACCCACGCGGCAAAAAAGGACGCGAAAAAGCAAAAACGGCACTGTGTTTTGCACAGTGCCGTTCGAATTTTGCTGGGGTGGCTGATGGGACTCGAACCCACGACGACAGGAATCACAATCCTGGACTCTACCAACTGAGCTACAGCCACCACTGGAACAACTTGCTTACACCTGGACTTGCTTCGAAAAGATCTTTCAATAAAAAAAAATTATACTAACTAAAATTGCGCGTGCCTAGTCCTTTAGAGCATTGTTTTTCGCCGGATGGCATGTGACGGCGTGGCTGTGCGTCCGTATCACGACTCGACGGCTTCGAGCGCGTCACGCAAATGGCCTCGCGCCTCGTCGAACACCAACAGATCGCCCGTCGCCAGCCGGCGATTGTCCGACAACACGCGTCGCCAGCCGCGCGCGCCCGCGACACCGCGATACAATCCGAGCGCATGACGCGTGATGGCGCCGAGATACGTGCCACGCGCCAGTTCCGCGCGCGCGTATTCGATCAGCCCCGCCTCGATCTCCTCACGCGTAGGCGCAGTCGTCGCCGTGCCGTAAAAGCGCGCATCGACGTTCGCCAGCACATAGGGGTTGTGATACGCCTCCCGCCCGAGCATCACGCCGTCGACGTGTTTCAGGTGCTCCTCCACTTCGTCCAGCGTCTTGATGCCGCCGTTGATCAAAATCTCGAGATGCGGAAAATCGCGCTTCAATCGATACACGTAGTCGTACTTGAGCGGCGGAATTTCTCGGTTTTCCTTTGGGCTCAGGCCTTTCAGAATCGCATTGCGTGCGTGCACGATGAACACTTCGCAACCGGCATCCGCGACCGTGCCGACGAAATTACGCACGAACTCGTAATCCTCGACGGCATCCACGCCGATGCGATGTTTCACCGTCACCGGAACCGAAACGGCATCACACATCGCCTTCACGCAGTCGGCGACGAGCGTCGGCTCCTTCATCAGGCATGCGCCGAATGCGTCCCGCTGCACGCGCTCGGACGGGCATCCGCAATTCAGGTTAATTTCGTCGTAGCTCCATTGTTCGCCGAGCTTCGCGCTTTTCGCGAGGTCGGCGGGCTCGCTGCCGCCGAGTTGCAGTGCTACGGGCGCTTCAGCGGGCGTGAACGCCAGATGCCGCGTGACATCGCTGTATAGCAGTGCGCCGGTCGTTACCATTTCGGTGTACAGCCATGTATGACGCGACACCAGCCGATGCAGCGAACGGCAATGGCGATCGGTCCAATCCATCATCGGTGCGACGGAGACGCGGCGCGCGCAGGGTTGCGAGACTTTCGAATCGGATGAAGATACGGCTGACATAGGCGAACGGCGTCGAATGGGAAGCAAGCCGCACCGAACGGCGGCTAATCTGTAATTTTACCGTAGGGACACGAATCGCATCCTCGCGTGACGAAGGTGACGGCACGCTACGTGCACGCCGGAATGACGAAGCGATGCGGCCCCACGTTACCGCATCGCCTGCATGCTAGCATTGATTTTTACCCCGTACGACGACAACGGGGGCAGTCATGGCTACTTTGGCGATCGACGGCGTGGGCTGGGTCAACGACCGTGTGACCAGCGTGCGCTGGGGCAGCTTCGATCAATCCACCAACGGCTGGACCGCGCCCACGAGCATCGTGGACGTGCATTAGGTCGTGGACGCCATCAGGCGCGGCGAAGAGGTGCGCACGCTCTTCACGCTGGGCAGCCGAACCTTTCTCGGGCCGAAAGTCAGCGCGCTGCCTTATGCGAACGGCCAGTGTCGGCATCAAGGCGCGCGTGCAGGACGGGCAGATCGAGAAGTCGCTGGAAGATCTGCCGGCCGTCTGACACTGACGCGCGCCCAGGCTCATTCCGGATAAGACTGCTGTGAATCGCGAAACGGCCGCCCGCTTCGAGGCGGAGTTCATGCCGCGCATCGTCGAACAGGTCACGCGCCTGCTGGATCGTGGCGTGCGCGTCGAGATCGTTCCCTACGAAAATCTACTTCTGCCGACGCGTCTGCATGCAAGCGCCGAACGTTAGTGCATGGGCGAACGCGACAGCCGCTATCCATATCCATACGACCTGAACGTATTCCTAACTGGGACGACGACGAAATAGGACGCTTGCTGCGTCCCGGCGGGGAGGCGCGTTTCCTGCGATATCTCGATAGGCGCCAAGCTCGCGGCCTGGGAAGGCGTGCGCGACATCGATCTGCAATCGCGTTAGCAAGGCGAGCCGACCGTACTCGTCGGCGGTCTCGAGATTTCGAATCGTGATTTCGGACTCTGATGCGAGCCGCGCCCGTTCTCCAACCGGATTGTTTTGCGCCGATGACGGCGCGTATCCACGAGCAAGGAGGTCAAGATGGCATCGTCGAATGAGGGCAAGCTGAAGGCATTCGTCACGACTGCGGAAGGAACAGGCGGGCAGTTTCGTCTGGGTGATGGCGCTGGTCGATTTCGAAGCGCGCGAGATCAGACACGCGATGGTCTCGGAGGAAAACTTCGCCACGGCCGACGCGGCCCGCGATGCAGGCAACGACAGGCTCGAGGCAATGGCCAACGATCGCTGACGTTCCGCTCGAGCGGAACGACAAGCGCCGCCTCATTTCGACACAAATCCCGCCCGGCATCTCGGGCGGTAGGGTAGCCCCTTTCCTTGCGGAAGAGGAGCCCCCCAGTCTATTGCGTCATTGAATTGGCACTGGCCAAATTCGGCGTGAAGGATCGTCATACTTCCACTT
>LFJI01000084.1 GCA_001235855.1 Candidatus Burkholderia brachyanthoides | reverse complement strand
GGTGTTACCCATCTCTCCGGTCTATACAGCCACCCTGACAATGTAACCTGCTCGCCGGGGAGGCGGCTACTGAGCAAAGAGTGCGATAAGAGATCCATTGTGCCGACGACCCTACTAAAGACGCTTACGAGCCAACTAGAGAGCACTCACCGCCCCAGATAGGACTCAATCACAGCCTCATCCCGTTTGCGAGAACAGCCCCTTCGGCCATAACGGTAACCTTCCCGGCATCACCAAAGAGAGCAGCCACAAACTCCATGTCGTGTTCAACGACCATCATCGAACATATCCCCCTGAGCTTATTGAGCAACTCAGTAAGCTCCATGGTTTCATGATCGGTCATCCCTGCAACCGGCTCATCGAGCAACAAAAGTGCAGGTTGCTTCATCAGCAACATCCCGATTTCGAGCCGCTGCTTCTGGCCGTGCGAAAGCTCGCCCGCAAGCCGCGTAACCTGATGCTGCAATCGAATCAGTTCGAGCGTCTCCTCGATGCGTTGCTGCGACTCTTTATCGAGCCGTGCGCAGCGAAGCAAACCAGATCTTGTCGGTCTTCATCGCAAGCTCGAGGTTCTCCCAAACCAGATGATTCTCGAACACAGCAGGCTTCTGAAACTTGCGCCCGATACCCGTGCGCGCAATGACCGGCTCGGACATACGCGTCAGATCGAACGTCTGCCCGAGAAATACCTTGCCGCCATCTGGCCGCGTCTTGCCGGTGATCACATCCATCATCGTGGTCTTGCCCGCGCCGTTCGGCCCGATGACGCAGCGCAACTCGCCGACATCGATCGACAAGGTCAACTTGTTCAGCGCGCGAAAGCCATCGAAACTCACAGTGTCACGTCTTCGAGATAAAGAATCGTCCCCGTGCGGTACATCGATTTCGCCAGGCGCCAGCACGTGCCCCATGCCCGACGTCACGTTGATGTTCTTGTGCGCGGATTCCGGCACCGGCGGAATGGGCGGCAAATCGACGATCAAAGCATTGATTGCAGTCATTCTGCGGAGTCTCCTGCAGCGGCCTTCTTGCGGCACGCGAGATCGATTAGACCCATGATGCCGTTCGGCAAAAGCAAGGGCACGAGTGTAAAGATAAGGTCCAGGAAGAACAGCCAGTACTCCGCGAAATAAGCCGTGAAGAAGCTCTTCGCGCCGTTCACCGCGAACGCGCCGATGATCGGCCCGATCAGCGTGCCGCGTCCGCCGACCGCCACCCAGATCGCCATTTCGATGGAGTTGGCCGGCGACATCTCACTCGGATTGATGATGCCCACCTGCGGCACATACAACGCCCCCGCGATCCCGCACAACACCGCCGACACCGTCCCAGATGAACAGCTTGTACGCAAGCGGCGAATAGCCGAGGAACATCATGCGCGTCTCGCCGTCGCGCACGCCGGTTACCACGCGGCCGAGCTTCGACGTGACGATCCAGCTCGCCACGAGAAACGCCAGCACCAGTACCGCGAACGTGATCAGAAACAACGCCGTGCGCGTGCCCGGATGCGTGATCGGAAAGCCCGCGATGCGCTTGAAGTCGGTGAAACCGTTGTTGCCGCCGAAGCCCGTTTCATTGCGATAGAACAGCAGCATCGCGGCAAAGGTCATCGCCTGCGTGATGATCGACAGATACACACCCTTCACGCACGAACGGAACGTGAAGAAGCCGAACACCCACGCGAGCACGCCCGGCACCAGCACGACCAGCAGCAGCGCATACCAGAGATGCTCCGTGTCCTCCCAGTACCACGGTAGCGTGTGCCAGTCGAGAAACACCATGAAGTCCGGCAGATCGCTCTGGTACGTGCCTTCACGGCCGATGGCGCGCATCAGGTACATGCCCATTGCGTAACCGCCGAGCGCGAAGAACAGCGCATGCCCGAGGCTCAGAATGCCGCAGTAGCCCCGCACGAGATCGAGCGCGAGCGCGCCGATCGCATAGCACATCAGCTTGCCGACGAACGTCATCGCATAAGCGGACAGGTGGAACGTGCTCGTCTCCGGCAACACGAGCTATGACACCGGCACGACGATGCCCATCGCGATGATGAGCGCGATCAGCGCAATCCAGCCATTGCGCGACAACAGCGCCGCGCATGGAGGAAGACCTAGCGCAAATCCCGCGCGTGCCGCGTCCGCATCCGGCTGCGGCGCGACGTCGAGATTGGCGCTGATATTGGTCGAGGCATTCATGATCTCAGGCCTCCGCGTTGCGGCCCTTCAGGGCGAACATGGCCCTGCGGACGCTTCTGGATGAACAACACGATGAGCACCAGCACCACGATCTTCGCGCGCACCGCGCCCCAGAACGGTTCGATCGCCTTGCTGATGAGTCTCCAGCCCGAAACCGCCGATCACCGTGCCCGCCAGTTGACCGACACCGCCCAGCACCACCGCCATGAACGAATCGATGATGTTAGCTCTCTGCCCGAGGTCCGGCCCGACATTGCCGATCTGCGACAGCGCGCAGCCGCCGAGTCCCGCGATGCCCGCGCCGAACGCAAATGCATACGAATCGACCCGGGCCGTTTTAACGCCGACACACGCGGCCATGCGGCGGTTCTGCGTCACCGCACGCACGAAGAGACCCAGACGCATCCTGGTGAGCACGCCCCACGCAATCGCTGACCACTGCCAGGGAGAACACCAGAATCAGAACACCAGAATCGTGATGCGGTTGTACGGCAGGATCAGGTTCTGCATGACGGCGACGCCGCCGCTCATCCACGAAGGATTCGTCACCTGGACGTTCTGCGCGCCGAAGATCGTGCGCGTGGCCTGAATCAGGATCAGGCTGATACCGAATGTCGTCAGAAGCGTTTCGAGCGAACGCCCTTACAGATGCTTCAGAACGAGCCTTTCCAGCACGATGCCGACCAGTGCCGCCGCCACGAACGACACCGGCACAGCGAACAGCGGATACCAGTTGAACGCGCCCGGCGCGTAATGCTGCACCAGGTTCTGCACGACGTAGGTCACGTACGCGCCGATCATCAGAAACTCGCCGTGCGCCATGTTGACGACGCCGATCAGACCATACGTGATCGCAAGGCCGAGCACCGCGAGCAGCAGCACGCTGCCGAGCGACAAACCCGCGAACAGCGGGTCGAAAATCTCGCTGCGGCGCTGAATCGAATCGAGCGTGTAGATGCCTTCCTGCGCGGCGTTGCGCACGCGTTCGTCAGGTTCGTTGAACGTGCCGTCCGCCTTCTTCACGACGATCGGGCGCAGCAGCTCGTACATATCGAGATCGTGCCGCGCCGCGATGAATTGCGCGGCCTCCAAGCCGCTTGTTCACGTCGGGAACGTGCAGCGCGGTCATCGCCCACAGCGTGTCGAGACGCTTCTTCAGGTCGTGATCTTTTTCGATGGCGCGATCGATCATCGGCTTCATCGATGCATCCGGATTCTTCAATAGAGCGGCGATGGCCTCGCGGCGCTTCGCGATATCGGGCGATGCGAGCTGCAGCCCCGACAACGCGCCCGCCACCTTGGTGCGCAGAATGTTGCTCAGGGTGATCTGTTGCGCATCCGGCGCTTTTCGGCGGTCTTGCCAGTGATGGGGTCCTTGTTGCCGTCATCGGACTGAATGTAGACGTGGCCATCGTCGGTCGCGACGAGCGAGCCGTCGGACAGCGCGTTCAGTACGGCGACGGACTGCGCATCGCCCGTCGCGATGAGTTTGTCGATGGCGGCGGATTTGGCTTCGAAGTCGTCGCCCGCGAGCGGGGCGAGTTCCTCGTTCGTGAGCGCGTGTGCCGTGAGGGACGTCAGCGCGACGAGTAGCACGAGAAACACACGCACGATGGAACCGGTCATGATGGCCTTTCTGAAAAGAACTGATGGGCCGCGCGCGCGACTCGATGCGCGCGGCCTTACCGCTTCAAATCGTCAATGCAGGCGTCGACGCGTCACGCCACGCGCACGCGCTGACGGCGCAGGAACGCCGGAATCGAGCTGACCACATCCGGCTTGCCTTCGTTGCCGGCGATATACGGGCTCCACGGCTGCGCGCGAATCGCGGTCTTGGTCTTCCACACGACATTGAACTGGCTGTCGCTGCGAATTTCGCCGATCATCACCGGCTTGTGCAGATGGTGATTACCGTCCATCGTCAGCGTGAAGCCCGAGGGCACCGCGAAGGTCTGGCCGATCATCGCGGTGCGCACCTTGTCGACATCCGCGCTCTTCGCCTTTTCCACGCCCTGCATCCACATGTGTATGCCGACGAAGGTCGCTTCCATCGGATCGTTCGTCACGCGCTTGTCGCCGCCCGGCAGGTTCTGCGCTTTCGCGTACGCGAAGAATTCCTTCTCGAACTTCGAGTTGTTCGGGTTTTTCACCGACATGAAGTAGTTCCATGCCGCCAGATGGCCGACCAGTGGTTTCGTGTCGATGCCGCGCAGTTCTTCCTCGCCGACCGAGAACGCAACGACCGGTACGTCGGTTGCCTTCAGGCCCTGGTTGCCCAGTTCCTTGTAGAATAATATGTGTAAATTGCCGTTGATTGTAGAGACTAGACTACGGTCGTCTTTCCCCATTGGGCAAAGGTCTTGCGACGATGGTCTGATAGTCGCTATGTCCGAACGGTGTGTAGACCTCTTGAATGTCCGCATCTTTCACACCCTTGGAGTGCAGGAAAGCGCGCAGGATCTTGTTGGTCGTGCGCGGATAGACGTAGTCCGTGCCGAGCAGGAAGAAGCGCTTGGCGCTGCCGCCTTCCGCTCCCATCAGATATTCGACGGCGGGGATCGCCTGCTGATTCGGCGCGGCGCCCGTGTCGTGTAGAACACGTTGCGCGACATCTCCTCGCCTTCGTACTGCACCGGGTAGAACAGCAGGCCGTTGAGTTCCTCGAACACCGGCAACACCGACTTGCGCAACACCGACGTCCAGCAGCCGAACACGACCATTTGTCCTGCGTGAGGAGCTGACGCGCCTTCTCGGCGAACAGCGGCCAGTTCGATGCCGGGTCCACCACGACCGGCTGGATCTGGCGGCCCATCACGCCGCCGCTCTTGTTGATATCGGCGATGGTTATGAGCCCCGTGTCCTTGAGCGACGTCTCGGAGATCGCCATGGTGCCGGACAGCGAACGCAGGATGCAGACCTTGATCGGACTGGTGTCAGCGGCTTGGGCTTTACTGATCGGGAGTTGGCCCGCGAGTGCGCCCGATATGGAACTGAACTTCAGCAGACTGCGACGTTTCATTGATGTGATCCCCTTGCCGATGTGTATGTAAAGAGCGATGAAGCGTTGAAGCGGGTCGTTTGAGTGGGTTGACGTCGACCTGCCCCGCAGCTTATGCAAAAGGGGTATGCCAATGATGGTGAAATGCCCGGCTGGCGCCGGTGAGCGGGGCGTTCGGGGGAGATTTGCCGGCGAGGTGTACTGGCTGGTACGGACACTTTTGGTGCACGCGCGAGGAGGCGTGCGTCGTTGCGGTGCGCGCGTGTTCTATTTATCGTCGATGCGCCCCGCGTGCCTTGCTTTGGTACGCGTGCGCCTCATGAAGGCGCATGCTCATTCACATTCTCAGGTACGGCCGCTCAGCGGTTCACCATCTTCGCCGGCGCGCTCAGCACGAGCAACGCGCCCAGTACCAGAAATCCCGCCAGCATGAACATGCCGCTCGCATTCGACGACGTTGCCTGCTTGAGCCATCCCACCAGATACGGGCTCAGAAAGCCCGCCAGATTGCCGAGCGAGTTGATCATCGCGATACTGGTGCCGCGCCCGTGCCCGCGAGGAACGCGGTCGGCAGACTCCAGAACAACGGCAGCATGGTGAAGATGCCCATCGTGGCGAGCGTGAGGCCGAGCATGGCGAGCGTAGTGTTGCCCGCGAGCAGCACGGACATCACCAGACCGATCGCGCCGATCACCGCCGGGATCGCAATGTGCCAGCGCCGCTTGCCGCTGCGGTCCGCGCTGCGCGCCGCCCACAGCATGCCGATCACCACCGCGCCGTAAGGAATGGCGGACAGCAGGCCGACGTGCAGCGCATCTTTCACGCCCATCGACTTGATGATGGTCGGCAGCCAGAAGCTCACGCCGTACAGGCCCATCACGAACGAGAAGTAGATCAGGCTCATCAGCCACACCTTGCCGCTCGACAGGATCTTGCCGATGGGCAGGTCTTCTTTCTCGACGTTATCCGCGGCGATGTTGCGCGCGAACAGATCGCGCTCGTCCTGCGTGAGCCACTTCGCCTCGGCTCGGAGATGCGGTCGTCCAGCTTCAGAAACACAAGGGTGATCGACGGAATGCCTTCGAGCAGCAGCCATTGCCAGCCGTGCCAGCCGTTCTTCGTGTGGAACGCGTCCATGATCCAGCCGCCGATCAGTCCGGACAGTGCGATAGCCGTCGTGAACAGCGAGGTCATGCGTCCGCGCGGCTGCGCTGGAAACCAGTACGTCAGATAAAGAATGATGCCGGGAAAGAACCCCGCTTCCGCGACGCCCAACAGGAAGCGCATCACATAGAACATCGTCGGCGTGGTTATGACATAGTCAGCGCCGAAATCACGCCCCACGTGATCATGATCCGCGCGATCCACACCCGCGCGCCGACGCGATGCAGGATCACGTTGCTCGGCACTTCGAAGATGAAATAGCCGAAGAAGATGCCCGCGCCGAAGCCGTACACCGCATCGGACAGATTCAGGTCGGCGGCCATCTGCAACTTGGCGAAGCCGACGTTCACGCGGTCGAGATACGCGACCACGTAGCAGATCAGGAGAAGCGGGGATAAACGCCACGTAACCTTGCGGTAAGTGGCTTCCTCGAACGCGGACGGTGCGCTCGCGCCGGGGCGGAGCATCGGATTGGCGGTACTGGCCATGGCGTCTCCTTATTTGTTGCGCGTCGTCAGCTATTACGATGCGTAAGGATTCTATCCGCACCGCCCGAGCGCCTTGCGTAAGGAAAACACCGATAAAACAACGCTCGCCGCCACAAAAAGACGCGTGCCGGACCACGCGGGGAGCAGGCTCAGACGCAGCGACCGCCGTCCACTTCAAGCGCAATGCCGGTGATAAACTCGGCGTCGTCGGAGAGCGCCGCGTTGGCGATGTCCTGCGGCGTGTGGACAGCCGACCGAGCGGAATCGTCGCGAGAAACTTGCGGCGGTTCTCCGGTGTGTCCTCCATGCCCATGAACTCGGAGAGCAGGGCGGTTTCGCCCATCACCGGATTGATGCAGTTCACACGGATGCGATCCGGCCCGAGTTCGACCGCCAGCGCCTTGCTCGCGATGATCACCGCCGCCTTGCTGCCGTTGTACCAGACGAGACCTGGACGCGGCCGCACGCCTGCCGTCGACGCTACGTTGATGAACGCGCTGCCGCCCTGCTCGCGGAAATACGGCACGAACTGTGCTCCACGCTCCAGTACAGCCTCTTCACGTTTACCGCGTAGACGCGATCGAACTCGGCTTCGGTGACGTCGAGTACCGGCTTGTTCCGGTGCGTCGTGTCCGCGTTGTTGGCGACGATCTGCACGCTGCCGAAATCATCGATGGCGGCGTCGTGCAGCGCCTGCCAGTCCTCGCGCTTCGTGACGTCGCCCTGCACGGCGATGGCGCGCCCGTGCTTCACCTCCGCCGACAACACCAGCGCGATTTCGCTCGCGACGCGCTCGGCCGCCGGCCCGTTCAGATCGTTGACGAAGACATTCGCCCCCTCGCGCGCGAACGTCTTCGCGATGCCTTCGCCGAAGCCCGAGCCGCCGCCCGTCACGATGATCGTTTTGCCTTGCAGTCGCATGGTGTCTCCCGCTTATCCGTGTTTGATGGCGATGGTCTTGAGCGTCGTGAAGCCGTACAGCACCTCGAAGCCTTTTTTACGTCCGTGTCCCGAATGCTCCACCGCCGCCGAACGGCAGTTCGATGCCGCCGCCCGCGCCGTAATTGTTGATGAAGACCTGTCCCGAGCGCACACGCTGCACGCCCCATCTGCCGCGCGCCGTCGCGCGTCCAGATACCGGCGACGAGCCCGTAATCGGTGCCGTTGGCGAGCCTGAGCGCGTCGGCCTCGTCGTGTCGAAGGGCATGGCGGCGAGCACCGGGCCGAACACTTCCTCGCGCGCGAGACGGTGCGTGGGCGGGACATCGCGCAACAACGTGGGCGCCTGATAGAAACCGGCTTCGGGCGCTTCCGCGACCACTTCGCCGTGTGCGGCCATTTCGATGCCGTCGTGCTGCGCATCGGAGAGAAAATCCCACACCCGCTGCTGCTTCGCGCTGATGGGCTGGCCGCAATCCAGATCGAGCCGGCTCGGGCCAACCTTCAGCGTGGCGAACGCCTGCGCGAGCCGCTCCAGAAGCGGCTTGTACGCCGCCGATCGCTCGATCAGCACGCGGTTGCCCGCCGAGCACGTCTGCCCGGCGTTCTGCACGATCGCGGCAACGAGCACGGGCAGGGCGGCGTCGAAATCGGCATCGGCGAAGACGATTTGCGGCGACTTGCCGCCCAGTTCCTGCGTGACCGGAATGTGATTGTCCGCCGCCATCTTGGTGACGGCCGCGCCGGTCGCGGGCGAACCGGTGAACGAAATATGGTCGATGCCCGGATGACGTGCGAGCGCCGTGCCCGCTTCGTGCCCGTAACCGGTGACGATGTTCAGCGCGCCTTCCGGCAAGCCCGCCTCGGCCGCTAGTTCCGCGATGCGCAACAGCGGGCGCGCGTCCTCGGCAGGCTTCACGACGCAGGGCGTTGCCGGTGGCGAGCGCCGCGCCCACGCTGCGTCCGAAGATCTGCTGCAGTGGATAATTCCACGGCACGATATGCCCGGTTACGCCATGTAGCTCGCGCGAATCGTCATCACGGTGAAGCCGGTCTGATACGGCAGCGTTTCGCCGTGCAGCTTATCCGCCGCACTCGCGTAGAACTCGAAATAGAGCGCGATGCCGCTCGCATCCGCGCGGGCCTGCCTAAGCGGCTTGCCGGTGTCACGCGCCTCGACCTGCGCGATCTCTTCGTGGCAGGCGGCGATCAGTATGGACAGGCGCGCCAGAATGCGGCGGCGCTCGTCGCGCCCATGCGCCGTCGTAAACGCGGCGTGCGGCCGGCGGCCACCGCACGGTCGATATCGGTGGGCGTGCCGCGCGCGATCTGCGCGAAAATCTGGCCGTCGGAGGGATCGACCACGGGAATCGTCTCGCCGACCGACGGCGCGACCCACTGGTTATCGATGAAATGCTTCGCGTCTTCCATTACACGTCTCCTGTGTGATGCAGCCGCGCGGCGGGCGCACCCGGACCGTGTCCGGTCGTGTGCTGGTTGTTACCGGCCGCATTCTGTCGCGTTCGGACCGATTATCGCGCCGATGCGCGCCCCGCGCCGGAGCGTAAAACTCGTTTGGCTATAATGTCTGAGAGTATCGCAAGACGCTGGCCGAGCGCCAGCGCAAAGCTGAGACGCACGTCAGCCGTTGCCCGCTCGAGCGGCGCATCGCACCGATTCCCGAAACCAACTTCTCCAAAAAGAGCGCTCATGAGCTTCAACAACGTACCTCCCGGCAAGGATCTCCCACAGGATTTCAACGTCATCATCGAAGTTCCGGCGCAGAGCGATCCCGTCAAATACGAAGCGGACAAGAACATGGGCCTGCTCGTGGTCGATCGCTTCATCGGCACTGGCATGCGCTATCCGGCCAACTACGGTTTCATTCCGCAGACGCTCTCCGGCGACGGCGACCCGGTCGACGTGCTGGTGATCACACCGTTTCCGTTGCTGGCCAGCTCCGTCGTGCGTTCGCGCGTGCTCGGCATGCTGAAGATGACCGACGAATCCGGCGTCGATGCAAAGCTGATCGCCGTGCCGCACGACAAGATCTGCCCGATGACGGCGGACATCAAGTCGATCGAGGACGTGCCCTCGCATCTGATGGAGCAGATCAAGCACTTCTTCGAGCAATACAAGGCGCTCGAAAAGGGCAAGTGGGTGAAGGTCGAAGGCTGGGATGGCATCGAAACCGCCCACAAGGAAATTTCGGAAGGCGTGGCGAACTACAAGAAGTAAGCGCGTTTGCTTCGAGCTGCGAGAAACCGCCGTGCCAGGTGACCGATACGGTGGTTTTTCATGTGCGCCCAGCATGGGCGCACTCCTGCGGGTGCAAGTCCCGCCATAA
>LFJI01000083.1 GCA_001235855.1 Candidatus Burkholderia brachyanthoides | reverse complement strand
GGCGTGGAGAGCTTCGAGCTAGTTGGAGCAATGAGGTGCGGGTCAGCGGATTTCAAGAGGCCCGCACCGGTAGTATCGGCTGCAACACGGCCGGATATACAGCTGCAGCCCATCCTGTCACTCTAAATCACACGAAAACTGTTGCAAACGGGACGCAAACGGGACGCGTTCATATACGCGCCATGAAGGACGTCGCGCCGGAGATCGGGGAGAAGATCGGTCTTCAGCATCTAGGCTCCACCCCCGTCACCTTGCCGGATGGCACGCAGACGCACCGCAACACATGGAAGGTTCGGGACGCTGGCGAGATCTGGCCTATATGAGCAGCTTGAAAGCCGCCTGTCGCGGTCGGGCGGTCGGGCGTGAAGAAATTCACGCTCAATTATACCCGCGACTTTGCCGAGTGGCGCGGGATCGCGGAGCAAATGGGCGTCCGCAGCGAGATCGAGGTTCCCCGCGATCGTGCGGGCGATCCACCGTGCCGGCAGGGAGTCGACGGCCGAGGATCATGTCCTTGATCGGGGATCCTCGCAAAAAGTCCGCGTGGATCTCGCCCAGGATCGAGAAAGCGATCGTCCGCAGCGCCGCAATCCGTTCGAGGGCCTGAAACTTGGGGCCGCCCAGGATCGTGGCGAACTGACCCAGGAGTGCCCGCAGGCGGCCGAGAAACAAGCGGGGCGGCAGAGTTCGCCGGCCTCAAGCTAAATGCCCGTCCTGGGCCTTTTCAGGAACGCACCGAGGCATCGCGGAGGCAGCGGCCGGAAAGGGAGGGGAGCTTGCGGCTTGTGCCGGAGCCCGAGCGGGTGCCGCCCCTGTCGAGCTTCGAGCGGACCATGGACGGCTACGCGCGGGCGCTCAATGCGGCCGAACGGCAGATCGCCGAGAACTTGCCGCTCCTCGCAGCGCAGAAACAGGCGCTCAACGCAGCAGGGCAGCGGCTCGACCAGGCGCGGCCAGGATTGCATGCGCTGATCCGATCGGCCTTGCAGCATGATCCACAGACGGGGTCGAGGCGATGGCGCAACTGACCGGGCGCGAGCGTGCCAGCCAGATCATCACCGGCATGGAACGGGAGCGTGCCGCACTGGTGGACCCGAACGTCAGGGCCGAACGATTCGTGCAGCGCTGGCAGGACTTGGCCGAGCAGCGTCAGGCGCTGCGCGGCTGGCAACACAACGATGCGCGCCAGAAGGTCGAGGGGCAAATGCGCGGCATGGCGGAAAGCCTCGGGCGTGACGCGCAGGTGGAATCCATCCTGCGCAACGTCGCCAGGACCTCGGGATCGATCGGCACGTGCGCCAGAGCGAGGGCATCGCTCACGAGCTGCACCAGAGCCTGACGCGGGGCAGGAGCCAGGACTATGGGATGGAACGATAGGAAACGTCATGATGGACAAGAGCGAGGGTTTCTCGCCAAAGGAACACAACGACGCCGGTGATCCTACCCAGGCCTTCGATGCGCTACGGTGCACGGTCGAAGACCTGGCCGGCGATCTCACGCGAGAGATGACGACGATCCGCAAGGGGGTGGAAGCGGCCTTCGATCAGTTCGAGACATTCCAGCAACCGCCCGACTACGGCCAGGAACTTGCCCACATCGTTAAACAGGTCGGTGTTGTCGGCCAGGCCCTCGAAGCCTTGCAGACATTGCCGGCTCTGAGGAATGGCCCTGATCAATACGCCTGCGCGCTCGAGAGCGCTGGGGATCGTGTTTCGGAGAATGCCGACCGCACCATCGAGGCTCGAGGACAAGTCCTCGAGCGCATGACGGGCGATCTTCGCGAGTCAGGACCGCCCGCCTTCGCCGGGACCAAGATTGGTGGTTTGGGGGCGTAGGAGCGGCCGGCCTGGTCGTCCTTCCGCGCGGGCTGCCCGGATCGGTCGATATGGCCGTTGCGTCAACCGCCATGAACGCCGATCGCTGGAATGCCAGCATCGCGCTTATGCAATCCGGAAGCCCGACCGGCTAGCGCGGCCTGATCGATGCCAGCAATCTCGTGCGCGCCAACAAAAATGCCCTTGCAGCGTGCGCCGAGACGGCGGCGAAAACGAAGAAAGAACAACGTTGCACGATCAATGTTCCAGCGCTGGATCAGTAGGGGAGAAGGTGTTGCAGGTTTCGGGAATTTTGCGCAATCAAGAGGGTTGCGAGTTCTTGCGCCTCATACAAGAGTCCTGTGTGGTTCAACTTCGACCGTGACATGCGATAATGCGTGGATATGCGAGAGCCGCGCCTTGTAATGTGACGGCTCCCTGGGTTCCGGTGAGACGATGGCGACGATCGCCGCATGATGGCCTGGACCGATTTGCCAGACATGCAAATCGGTTATGGTAGCGTCGTTCCGCTCGATCGCCTCACGAATCTCGCTAGGAAGGTTCTCGCCATCCGGCACAGTGTCGAGCAGAACGCCGCCAGCATCGCGGATCAGTCCCCATGACCAACGGGCGATGACGAGGTTGCCGACAATGCCCATGATGGAATCGGCCCACAACCAGCCGTTGAAGCTGCCGAGCAGCAGGGCGACGATTGCGAGGATGGAGGTTAGCGCGTCCGCCAAGACGTGCAGATAGGCGGCGCGGAGATTGTTGTCGCTGTTGTCGCGCGCGTGGCCTCTGTCCTCACCATGATCGTGCGAATGGCTATGGTCGTGATGATGGGCATGGTCGTCCCGCAGCAACCAGGCGCAGACGAGATTGACGACCAAGACCTATCACGGCCACGGCGCTGGCCTGGCCGAAGCTGATAGGAACCGGTTTGGAGAGACGCAGAAGACTCTCCAAACCGATCAGAAGAGCGATGAGCGCGAGCACGACGGCGCTGGCGAAGCCGGCCAGATCACCGAGCTTGCTGGTGCCGAAGGTGAAGCGCGGATCGCGCGCATGGCGGCGGGGGCATAGAGGTAGGCGAGCGCGGCGATCAGCATGGCGGCGGCATGGGTGGACATATGCCAGCCGTCCGCAACGAGCGCCATCGAACCGAAGATCGTGCCGGCGGTGATCTCAATGACCATCATTGAGGTTGTCAGCGCGATGACCAGCCACATCCGACCTTCATTGCGCCTGTGATCCTCACCGAAAAAGACGTGTTCGTGGGTAAGGGAAGATATGTCCTGCGTGGCCATCGGCTGTTCCTTTCCGCCAGCGAACCGGCTCACTTCATGTAGGTCCGGATGACCCCGATCATCTCTTCGCCCGGCCGGGAGCTATGTTGTGCCGTCACGGGCTTGTGCCGTCACGGGCCAACAAAACGGCCAAAACGCACTACCTGCCGGCTGCCTATTGGGAAACGCTGGAAGAACTTAGCTTTCGTACGCGCGATCCGCAGGGCAAGCGGATTCCGCAGGAGCGGCTTGTTGCCGAGGCGCTGAACCCGCTTTTCACCAAATACAATACAATTATCCGCTTGTCCGTGACAGCGTGAGTTAATATTGTAACTGGTTGTAGCCACATCTGACTACAATATCGCTTTCGGGAGCTAATATCATGGCAGTCGATTCCGTAGTGCGTGCCCGCGTGGATCGAAACGAAGGACCGCGCCACTCAGGCGCTCGCGGAGATAGGGCTTTCCGTCTCGGATTATGCATGGCCCTTGTCAGGGTTACCCGCGACAAGGCCATTCCCTTTCCGGTAAAGGTGCCGAACGCGAAAACCGTCAGGACAATGGAGAAGACGGCACGCGGGGAGGACATTCACAAGGCCAAGGACGCGGCGGATCTGTTCAAGCAGTTGGGTATTTGAGTGCGGAAGCCGTCCTATTCCGGCCAGCTCCGGCGCGACGTGAAACGAGCGGAAAAGCGCGGCAAGGATATGGCGAAGCTACGCCATGTCCTGCAATTGTTGATCGAGGAAGCGCCTTTGCCGGCTCGGCTGCGCGAGCATCCGTTGAAAAGTAACTGGATCGGCTATCGCGATCTGCACATAGAGCCGGATTGGCTGTTGATCTACAAGGTTGGCGCGACGAGCGTTCATTTCGAGCGCACCGGCACAAATTCCGATCTGTTCCGGGAGTAGGGCAGGGTAGGTAACCATGCCTGCCTAAATCATGTAAAACGTGCAAACAACCCGCCCCCTGCCGTCCCTACGGCCCTAGATGATGAGATGAGGAGAGTCGGCCGGGGGCTAATCGTCGTGCACATGGTTAGGTCGGTTTTTACCGATTTGCGGCTGCAACCTTTAAGCTTTTCTGGGCTAGAGTGCGGTTGCCTGTGGAGACGCGGGCCGGGGCGTGGAAACCTCGGAAGGTTAGATGTAGATGGAAGCTTGCGGTGACCGGGTGACTGGCGCGCATGTCCAATGCTTTGCGCTAAAGGCGTCCGTGTCCGACTAACCTCGGAATTTCCAACACCCGGTTTCTGCCATTCTTTCGCATCATGATCCCCCGATGCGGCCCGCCCTGTTTAGGGGGCGCATCGTCAGGGGCAGGGTGCAGGAGGCCGGATGATTTGAAGGAAAACCGACGCAGGAAGGAAAACCAACGCAGGCCAAGAGTAGATGGCGCGCAGGCGCGCTTCTTTCGTCGCTGGAAAACAGATCGATTCCTTGTCATCCGCTGGCGTTTGGCGGGTTTCGATCCTCAGCATCATCTGCATTGCCGTCGCGGGCTATCTGATCCACCCGATGCATATTCACCTTAGGCCGCTCTATCTCTTGCCTCCTGCCGGTCTACCTTGCGAGCTGGCGGCTCAATGGCTCAATTCAGGGTCGGGCTTACCGTGGCCGTCATCGGGGCGGTGCTGTCAGTCGGAACCTGCATGGCGGCGTTGGGACATTTGCCAGCCAGCGCGGCGGGTGATCTGGCGCTGCACGCTTTTTCGCTGGTGATCATGGCCGGAATCGTGTCGTGTTCCGGGCGAGCTACGAGCGGGAGCGCGTCTTTTCCTGTCGTGACGGGATTCACTGACACTTTGACGCGGCAGGCGAAAGCCATGATAGAGGCGGCGGCCATGCAGGACCGGCCGCTTTTGCTGGTTTATCTGGACCTCGACGGCTTCAAGAGCGTGAACGCGACCATCACGGCCACGAGGCCGGCGACCAGGTGCTCAAGCATTCAAGCATTTCGGGGTCGAGGGGAGGGCGGCGCTGCGGCGCGAGTGTTTCGCGCCGCATGGGCGGCGGCGACGAGTTCGCTTTGCTGGTGCCGCTGCCAGCGATCGAGGAAGCGCTGGACCGATCCTGCGCTCCCTCTTGGGCGATGCGCCGGAGGGCGCATAGACGGGATGCTGACGCAGTTTGCTCGCCATAGCACTTCCGCGAGCTGCATTCGTCCTCGCGGCAGGCGGCGAGGAAAGCTGCTTTCAGCTTGGCATCGACCCGCACGGACATGTTGACTAGCTTCGCCATCGTTGGATTCTCTAGGTTAGGATCTGTGCAGCTTCCTCGTGTTTCGACAGCAGCGTGACTGCTTTCTTGTCGAACGACACGAAGATTTCCCCGCCCAGCCATTTGCCCTCATGCGCCATGATCCCATCGGTGAAGTCGCTGCCTGCTCTTCCAGTAACGCAAAGTAACGCAAGCCCGGCCTCAACGGCGGGCCGGTTCATGACCATGTTCCCCGCCGTCGAGCCAGCGCCCGGATCGCGGTCGCTACGTCCTCTTTCGACAGCTTTGCACCCTGCCGCAGTATCCAGACCAGTTCACATAGCAACGGCAGCGAAACCGCAATGAGGGTCCGCGTCCTTGAGCAGCTTCCGGGGCGGTACGGGCCTGCGTCGGATCATCTTGTAGGATCGATCCAGTTCGCCAGCCCAACCAGCCATCGCGATGTTGTTCATTTCCTCAATCGACAGCGGCTTTTTCAGCTTCACCTTGCCGTCAAGGGCATGAAGAAAACCATCGATGGTTCCGGTCGGCCGGGCCGCCCGCACCCGCAGTTCGCCACCGGGCAGCTTTTCAAAATCGACCCGTTCCCCCGGCTTGATGCCGAGATGTTGCAGCGAGCCCCGCTTGAGCGTGCTCTGCCCTTTCACCGTGACCGCGAACGCTGCCATTGCAACCTCCATAGCTTTAAATTCTATTTTTAAGTAATGTATATTGTATATTTACATACTAATCAATATGGGATTCCTGGCGTCGTTAAATTGCCCCCTTCCCGCCCCCCGATGACCAAGCGCTGAATCTATCTTACGGCGTCGCATACATAAGTCCAACAATCGCGAATAATTTATACCCTAGCTAAAGGTGTATCGATGTTGATACAGTCCGCCCATGAAGGCGATTGAATGGCTTGGAAGCAGCCGCGCGGATATTCGGTCGTTTCCTGACGATGCGCGCATAGAGGCGGGCAGGCAGCGCGAACTTGTCCAGCGCGGCGACGCCCCGATGACTGGAAACCCATGCAGGCCGTGGGCCGGGTGTCAGGGAAATCAGGATTCGTGAAGCATCGGGAGCGTTCCGCGTCATCTGTCTAGCGACAAAATAGAGGATCGCGTTCTAGTATATGCGTTCCAGACGTTCCAGAAGAAGACGCAGACCACCCCAAAGAAGGGCCTCGCTCTAGCAGCCCAACGGTTGAAAAACGATGGAAGGCAGAACGATGAGCGGAGAAACCTACGAGAACGTCTGGGATGCCCTGGCCGACACCGAACAGGAGGCTGCGAACCTGAAAGCGCGCTCGACGCTGCTCTACGAAATCCGCAAGGCGATCCAGCGCTGGGACTTTCCCCAGGAGGACGCGGCCAAGAGGCTTGGTCTGACGCGCCCCCACACCAATAATCTGCTGCGCAGCAAGCTCGCCAAGTTTTCGCTTGATGCGCTCCTCAACATCGCCAACATCGCTGCCCCCGCACATCTGGATATCGAAGAAATACGAGTCAAAGAGGCCGCGTAATCGCGGGAGAGGTGTCGCGGATTTCGGAAGTTTTACAACCACGAGCCTAAGGATTAGTGGTCCAGCAACATGAGCATTTTGTGGCTCTTAACATTCTTCCAGAAAGAGCCTTTATGACCGTTCTGCCACCGCGTTCGTTCGTGGTTTCAGGAACCCAGCAGCTTCATTCAAAGATCGTGGCGACCTTGGCTAAGACTTCATCCATGATCGCCACAGGCAGGCTTTCCATCTTGCGCCCATTGCGAGCGTTGAGATCGAGCACGCGGGGCTGATCGCAGCGGACAACGCCGGTTGTCTTGGTCCCGGCAAGAGGCACGGCAAAGCCAATGCGTCGGGCAAAATCGCTGCCATTCGTGATCGGCAGTATCACCGGCAGGCCGCTTGCCCGGTTGAAACTCAGCCGGCGAGACGACGACCGGGCGGTGTGCTCGCTGTTCGCGAGCCGTGCGTCGGCTCCAGATCGACCATGTAGACCTCGCCGCGCCTCATAGAAGTCGCGGCCTATGGTCGGGGCATCAACCCATTCGCGTTCCTCGCCATTCGCGTTCCTCGGGCGGCTGGGGCTGCGAATAGTCCGACGCGGCCAGAAACTCGGCCATCGAGTATTGTGGCCGCGCCTTCGGCTCGACAACGAGCCGCCCGTTATCGACGGCGAGGCCGACCTTGCGCAGATAAGCCAAGCCGAGCCAGGATCAACCGATCGGCTCCACTCCGATGAGGCGGTAGATCAGAACCAGGTCGGGCTTGATGTGGCAATCCCGATAGTCCTTCCAGTTGCTGGGCTGGTTAGCGCGTGGTCGCGGTGTCTCGGTTCCAAGGGCTGATCATTTGCCAACGCTTCGATGACCTGCCGCAAGTCGGTATCCAGCAAACCCCGGTGCGGCCCCCTCGCCTCGCGTTTGAAGTCCCGCTTGAAAACGGTCGTGCGCTCAATCGTCCGCATGTAGATCGTCGAACAGCGCATCCACGGAGTCGAACTTCTTCAAGCCCCCCCTGCTCGACCTCGGCAAAGGCTGCCAGCATTTCCGCATTGGGCTGGAACAGCACTGACGGAATCGCCTTGACCACGTCGCTGACCGACAGGCCAGACGCCTGAATGACCTGATTGGCCACGTCCTGAATTTCGCCCGGTACGCGGGCCTGCACCATGCGGCTAAGAGCCATAACAGTTTCTCCGAAAACCAATCATATAATCGTATTGTAGTGCAATAAGGCAGGTGTATTTCAATCGCATACGGGCGGGCGGCATAAATCCTAAAATCCGCGACACTCCGCCCCTTCCTTGCAAACCCCCGGCCCATCTAGGTTTTTATTGTCACATATCTTTGTCGCGAGTAGTAGATAGAATGCTTGCGACATGATTTGCGACAGGTAAGACCATGCCCAAGAAGCCTCCCGCCGGCCTGTTGATTGGCTACGCCCGCGTGTCCACCCAAGGCCAGGACCTCGCCCAGCAGCGGACCACGCTGCGCGAAGCCGGCTGTACTCGAATTTTTAAGGAAAAGGTCAGCGGGGCGAAACGCGACCGCTCCGAGCTAGGGCGGTTGCTCAACCATCTACGCGCCGACGACGTGGTGACAGTCACGCGCCTGGATCACCTGGTCCGTTCCACCCGTGACCTCTTGGAGATCGCTGAGCGCATCAAGGAGGCTGGCGCGGGTCTGCGCTCGCTGGCTGAGCCTTGGGGCCGCCGATACTACGACGCCGGCCGGGCGCATGGTGCTGACCGTATTCGCCGGCATAGCGGATTTCGAGCGGTCCTTGATTGTGGAGCGCACCAGCGCCGGCCGGATCGCAGCCAAGGCGCGCGGGGTGCGATTTGGCCCCCGCCCTACCCTCGCGGCCGAGCAGATTGCCCATGCCCGTCAGCTCATCGAGGGGGAAGGCAAGCCTGTGGCCGAGGTTGCCCGCTTGCTGGGCGTTCATCGCGCCACGCTTTACCAGGTTTTGAGTTGATAGCTCCCTAATCGGACACGGCTAGCAGTTTGGCTAGCGCGTAGCGCGGCCGGACTTCTGAATCGACCACGAGGCGACCGTGTTATCGACGGCTAGGCAAGGCACCCGAAGCACAGCGCACCGAAAAACAATTATTTTAATATCCAAAAAGTATTATTGTAAAATATAATCAACTGCCAAGGTGGTCCTCTTAAACGTAGGCAATACAAAGTACAAAGGGAGACGTTGGCAAGACCACGCTGGCCGTGCAGATAGCCATTGCGCGGGCAATGGCTGGGCGTGATGTGTGGCTCATTGACGGCGACCGCCAGGGCACGGCGGCTATTGCCGCCCGAGCTGAAGTCGGCCGACAGCCAGGCATCGCGTGCGCGCAGTATGCAGACGGCCCGGCTCTGCTCGGACAGGTGCAGCAGCAGCGCGACAAATGGCAAGACATGGCAAGACATGGCAAGACATGGCAAGACATCGTCATTGATGCCGGCGGCCGTGACTCGACGGCCTTGCGCGCCGCGCTGATCCTTTCCGATGTGCTACTGGTACTCTTTGCTCCCCGTTTCTACGACGTATGGGTGCTAGATGACATAGCCGCACTGGTGGACGAAGCGAACAGCGTGCGCGACGGCCTGCGATGCTTTGCCATGGTGAACCAGGCCGACCCCGGCGAGCACTCGGCCGACAACATCGAGACGGCGGTGGCCGTCGCGGAGGTTCCGCAGTTCACCTATTTGCCGGCGCCGCAAGGCATTCAGTAATGCCGGCGGCGCTGGCCTGGCCGTGGCCGAGCTCGCCCTTCGCGACCCAAAAAGCCTGCGCCGAACTTGAAGAATTGGTTTCATCTCTTTTTAATATCCATACGCACGCCTAAAAGGAGCCTATAGCATTGCAATCCAACATAAACCCAAGACCGCTGGCCGCGCAAGCGGCGGCCGTGGATGCCTTCGTGGCCGGTGCCCCGGAGAGATGCCCGCCCATAATACGGTACCGGCAACCAGCGCCTACAACAAGGGCTGCCGAAAGGGAATAAGCGGCAGATTAGCCTTACCATTGCCCCGACCTGTTGCGGCGGGTGGACGACGTGGCCAAGCGTACCGCCCAAGGATGGGCGGATATTATCAACATGGCCATCTATCATGCATTGGAAAGAGATATTTTTAAGTGAAAAGAACATTAAAAAAATATTATTTCAATATCGCCTGAATAGGATACCAGTATGAGGGTCGGCCGGGATTCGTGAATATCTGAAGCTTCAGATATTTGCGATTACTCACACCGCTGAATTCGTCGGCCCTGCAGAATTCAATTCGACCGGCGAAGGGGTATTTGATGCCAGTGCTGGGCCCATAGGGTAAAGCGGGTGCGAGGTGTACATGTAGGTGTGCA
>LFJI01000082.1 GCA_001235855.1 Candidatus Burkholderia brachyanthoides | reverse complement strand
AACTACACGAGCGCCTCGCTGCGATGGCTCCAGACTTCTATTCCAGTGCTCAATCCCATCGGCGTACGCGCCGCCGACACGATGACTACCGGATCATGCTGTGTCTCACTCATGTTTCATCTCCTTGATGACGCTTCGAATAACGTCGGGCACATCGCCGAGACGCGCAGCATCGGAGGCTAGCACGTCGTTTTCAGCCGAATGCGCCGCCCCGCGGCTCAGCGACGTGACGCACGACCGGTACACCGGCTCGATCTCGTCCGGCGTGCCGATCATCATGTCCATGTTACGCAAACGGCCGTCGTGCACGCCGTAGGTCCAGCCATGCACGGTCAGCTCTTGCCCGCGCGCCCACGCATCGCCGAGGACGGTCGTGCGGCACACGTTGATGGTCTGCTCGATCGTGTTCAGTTCGACCAGCCGCCGATACCGCGCCTCGCCGACCGGCCATTCGTCGAGCAGCGCGGCGTGCTTGTCGCGCACATCCTCGACGTGACGCAGCCAGTTATCCGCGAGACCCACGCGCCGCCCGACTAGCGCCGCGCCGATGCCCGAGCAGCCGTAATGCCCGACCACCATGATGTGCTTCACCTTCAGCAGATCGACGGCGAACTGAATGACAGACAGACAATTGAGGTCCGAGTGCACCACCACGTTGGCGATATTCCGGTGCACGAACACTTCGCCCGGCGGCAAGCCGATGATCTCGTTCGCCGGCACCCGCGAGTCCGCGCAGCCGATCCACAAATACTCCGGCGTCTGCTGATGCGCGAGCCGCTTGAAGAAGTCGCCGTCTTCATCCAGCTTGTGCGCGACCCAGTTCTTGTTGTTCGTGAAGAGATGGGCGAGGGGATTGGTGTCGTTGATATCGGTCATGATCGTTGGGCCTCATGCGGCCCGAGAGTGTGCATCGCCAGGCTGTGCGAAGCACTCCGGATAGCGGACGCAAAAGCGCACAGCCTGGTCGTAGGGAAAGAAATCGGCGAGTTCGCCGCGCGCGAGTTGCTCCTTGTGACGCTGCCAGAGCGCGGGATCGAAAAAATCCGCGTGATGACGCATGAACGCGTCGCGCACACTCGGGTCGCCGAGCAAAAAAGCGACGCAGGTATTCCTGCCCGGAAAAACACCGTAAAACATATATTATACCACGATTCGCCCGACAACTCGTCTTCATCATTGCACGGCGCAGGGACTTTGCGCACATTGCAGTCGGTCAGATACTCGATCTCGTCGTAGTCGTAGAACACTACGCGCCCGTGCCGTGTCACACCGAAATTCTTGTAAAGCATGTCGCCAGGAAAGATATGTTCGCCTGCATCAACTGCTTGATGGCGTCGCCGTATTCCTTCATGCTGTGCTCGATCTCGCCCGCGCTGCCGTGCTGCAAATACAGATTGAGCGGCACCATCCGCCGCTCGATATAAACGTGCCGGATCACGAGCCGATCGCCTTCGTATTCGATCATCGAGGGCGCTTCTTTCTCGAGTTCGCGAATCAGCGTATCGCGTATCGTCAAGCCGCGCGAGTGGCAGCGCGATGCTCGAATATTCGAGCGTATCGGCCACGTCCCATGCGATCGTGGCGCTTCACGAGCAGATACTTGTCCTGAATCTTCTGCCGCGTGGTGTCCTTCGGCGGTGGAAACGCGTCCTTGATCAGCTTGAACACGTACGGGAACGAAGGCAGCGTGAACACGATCATCACGAGCCCCTTGATGCCCGGCGCGATCACGAAACGATCGCTCGAATGCTTCAGATGATGCAGCAGATCGCGATAAAACAGGTTCTTGCCCTGCTTCTGCAAGCCGACCGAAGTATAGATCTCGCCCTTGGGTTTGCCGAGCATGAGCGTGCTGAGGAACTGCACATACGCGGACGGCACTTCCATATCGACGAGAAAATACGAGTGCGAAAAGCTGAAAATGATCAGCAACTGTTCGCGCGACAGCAGCACGGTATCGAGCGCGAGCAAGCCGGGCCGTGTATGCCGCACAGCGATGGCGAACGGCATCAGCATGTTGCCGTTGATGATGCGCCCGACGATATACGCCGCCTTGTTTCGGAAGAACAGCGACGACAGCACGTGAATCTGGAAATTCGGCTTCGCGGCGGGTTCGTCGTTCTCGATGTAGTCGGTCGAGATCGCGGGCCGCACGAAGATTAAATCGTTGTTGAAGTACGAGCGGTGCAGATTCTTGCAGCACACGGAATTGAAGAACGTCTCGGCGCACTCTGGCTGGCGATGCGTGGTCAGCAAGCCGATGAAATGCAGCTTGATCTGCTGCCAGACTTCATCGTCGATGGTTTCGGCGTCGTATTCGTCTTCGAGCCGCATCACGCATTCGGAGACTCGCTCGTCGTACGACGCGATGCGATCACGCGCGAGCTTCTGCAACGCGGGCCAGCCGTCCGCTTCAAACACGACTTTCGCTTCGATGGCCGCATCGCGAAACACGCGATAATGCCGGTCGAACCCTTTGATTATCGACGCCGCGACATCGAAGCCGATTTGCGACGAAAGCAGCTTGGGAAAGTGGTTCATGTCGGCTCCGCGCGTCGTGTGCTGGCGGCTGCATCATGCCGCTTTCGGTTTGCGCGGGCACTTCTCCGCGCCGGTGGCCAGTAACGCGCGCCTGCTCTTCGTAGGCCGCCAGTTCGGCGAGCGTGGTGTCGAAATCTTCGCGCTGACGCTCGAGCACCTCGCGATGCGCCGCGATCGTTTCGGCGAACGCTTTCAGTTGCGTGGTGGTGCCCCGGTCGGGGAATCTTAGAGATCGAGCAGCGTGCGGATTTCCGACAGCGTGAAACCGAGCCGCTTGCCGCGCAACGTGAGCTTCAGTCGCGTGCGGTCGCGCGTGGAATAGACGCGCCGCAAATCGTTCGAGCCTTCGCGCGTGGGCGCGAGCAGGCCCTGATCTTCGTAGAAGCGAATGGCGCGCGGCGTGACGTCAAATTCGCGCGCCAGTTCGGTAAATGGTGAAATTCGTCGGTTGAGTCATCGCTGGCGCCGGGCGCGAAAGTCCATGCAACGATAAAATGGACATTTATGTTATCGTCAACCTGCCGGGATTGCAACGCGCAATTGCATGCGGGGCAACGCGGCGCGCTTTCGGAGACATCGCCCGCATGAACGCATTCGAACATCAGCTCGATTATGTTTTTGCCGATGACATGCCCGACGCGGGCGGCGTGAAAGGAAGTCGCGCCGGGCGTGCGCATGCCGCTGCCGTTCGGGCTCGATCACATCATCTCTGGCTGCTGCGCGATGAATTCGACGGCGTGCAAGGCTGGACCGTGATCGATTGCGGCATCTCCGACGCCACCATTCACGCGAACTAGGAGGGCGTGTTCGACACCGTGCTCGACGGCTTGCCGGTGTTGCGCGTGATCGTCACGCATTGCCATCCGGATCATCTCGGGCTCGCGGAGTGGATTTGTCGGGGCGGCAATACATCGCGCTGGAACGTGTGTTTGTGGATCTCGCTCGGCGAATACCTGAACGGCACGTGATGGCCGAGGACAACGGTTCCAACGCGGGCGGCGAACGCGCGGCGCAACATTTCGCGACGCCCGGCCTGACGGACGAAGAATCGCTCGACGCGCTGCGCAATCGCAAGAGTTATTACCCGACGCTCGTGCCGTCGAATCCACCGGAGTATCGGCGGATTCGCAACGGCGACATTGTCAGGATCGGCGGGCGAGACTGGGAAGTGATCGCGGGCTTCGGCCATTCGCCCGCCTTGATCTTCTGCGCGCGCACGGTGGCGTCAGGCGTGATCGCGTAGATCAGGCGATCGATCTTCGGCTTCGGTCCCCAGTAGGCGGGATTCACATCGTAGCGGATCGCGGCGTCTTTGGTGTAGCTCTTTAATTGGAACGGTCCGGTCCCGACCGGCTTCGCGTTCAGATCGACCTGTTGGTTCGCCTTTAGCAACTTGTCCGCGTATTCGGCCGAATAGATCGATGCGAAACCCATCGTCAGGATCGGCACGAAGGTCGCGTTCGGCTCGTTGAGTTCGAACTTGACGATGCGATCGTCGACCTTGGTGACGGCCTTGATGAGCTTCACGAGGCCCATCGACTGCGCATGCGGAAAGCCGCTTGAGCCCGCGACCTTGTGCCACGGATTGCTGTCGTCGAGCATGCGCGAGAAGGTGAAGACCACATCGTCCGCGTCGAACGCGCGCGACGGCTTGAAGTAATCGGTGGTCTGGAACTGCACATTCGGACGCAGATGGAACGTGTAGGTCAGGCCGTCGCTGCTCACGTCCCACTTGTCGGCGAACGCGGGCACGACCTTCTTCTGCGCTTCGTCGTACGAGACGAGCGTATTGAAGATGACATCCGCCGACGCGTTGGCCGTCACCAGCGAATTGAATTGCACGACGTCGAAGCCGTCTGGGCTCGATTCCGTGCAGACGGTGAGCGGCTTGGCGAGCACGAGCATCGGCGTCAAGGCGAACGTGGTGGCGGCGAGAAGTTTCAGACGCATAAGATCTCCCGTGACCGCTCGGTCACACAAGGTTTCGTTATTGTTGCTTTCGTATGACGGGGCGCGCGGCGAGGCTACACGCGAGCAAGCAGCGCGGTCAGATTAGCGAAATGAACATCGTACGACAACGACACGATCTTCATACTCTTCATACGCTTATGCTTCGCGGCTTGCCGAGGGGCGGCTCTCACGCTACACTTGTGCCGTCTTTGGGGAGTAGCCTTCCTTCCGCAATGGAAGGAGAACGCGTCAACATCCTCGGCCTCGTTGCCGTGGCGCGTTCGACCAGTCCGGTTTGGCGAGACCATCGATGCGCTTCGTCGTTCGTGGCCGGACGGCGCGTGGTGCATCGTGGTTCGCTAACGTCCGGCCGTGGAAACATGGTGTCCCCACAACAACAATATCTCTCGCGCGCGTCCGCATTCGTGACGCTCATGATGCATTGTCCGATGCGAGGTGTCGCATGACTATGCTCTTCCTCGAACTCGCGCTGATGCTCGCGGTCATCCTGATCGCGTCGGAATTCTTCATCAATGCGCTCGAACATCTCGGCGAACGGCTCGGCATTTCCGAGGGCGTGACGGGTTCGCTGTTCGCCGCAGTCGGCACGGCGCTCCCCGAAACCACGGTGCCGATCATCGCGCTGCTGGGCGGCACGACCAGCAGCGCGATGAACGAAGAAATCGGCGTCGGCGCGATTCTCGGCGCGCCGCTGATGCTCGCCACACTCTCCACGTTTTTGATGACGCTCGCCATCATCAAGTCGCGCGGCCTGCGCGGTCACGTGATGCCGGAGCGCACCGGCTTCACGCGCGATCTCAACTTTTTCCTGTTCGCGTTCGTGATCGCGTGCGCCGCGATGTTCGTGCCACATCACGTGTGGGCCGTGCGCGCGGTGTTCGCGGTCGGGCTGATCGGCGTCTACGTATTCTATGTGATCTCGACGTTCCGCGCATCGGCGACGCTGGTCGAAAGCGGGCACGGCACCGAGGCGCCCGAAGCATTGTTCGTGTCGCGCATCGGCCTGAAGACTTCGCTCGGCACCATCATGCTGCAGTTTCTGATCGCCATCGTGCTGCTGGTGGGCGGCGCGAAGGGCTTCATTCACGGCGTGGAAGGCGTGTCGCACGCGCTCGGCATTTCGCCACTGCTGCTGTCGCTGATCATCATTCCGATCGCAACCGAACTGCCGGAGAAGGTCAACAGCATCATATGGGCGCGGCGCGAGAGGGATACGCTCGCGTTCGGCAATATCACCGGCGCGATGGTGTTTCAGGGCACGCTGCTGCCGGCGATTGGCATCATGCTGACACCTTGGGAGCCTCGTATCGAAGTGCTGACGGGCGTGCTGATCACGCTGGCGGCGGCGGCGTGGCTGCGCTTCAATGCGCGGCCGAATGGCGTGGTGCTGTGGGCGTTGCTGGCCAACGGCGCGCTCTACGCGTTGTACCTCGTGCTGACGCTGGGCCGTTGACGTTCACTGCAACGCATCAAGAAAAGAGAAAATGCCCGCGCGAGGCGGGCATCAAGAGCGAAGCAATCACGTAAGGCCTAAGCCGGTCGTGTCGTTCTCATTGTTCTTGTTTGTTTAACGGCGTGCGGCCGGAAAACTTTAGAGCCAGGCGGCCTTTTGATACTGCTTCGCTGCCTAGGCCTGCTGCATCGATTTGCGGTAGGCCGTGGAGAGCAGCACTTGCGCCGATTGCGCGCGATTCATCATCGCTTCGATGCTCGCCTGGATACGGCGGATCGTCTGAAGCGAATCGGCCGGCTGATCCGCTTCCAGCGACATCAGTATGGGCGAGCGTGCCTGCGTGAGCTCGGCGACGCGTGTCCAGTCGCCAGCGGCGGCCGCGGCTTCGATCGCCTCGGTCAGCGCCCACGCGTGTTGAATCATCTCTTGCTGGTTCATGTTCATGCTCCTTCAAGCCGATCCGCTTACTTGTTCGTGGCCAACGCTCCCGCGCTGTTGGTGCCGCCGAACAGCGCAGTCAGGTAACTGCCCTGCGTCGACATTTGCGACATCAGCGTGTTCAGCGCGGTGAACTGGGCGTTGTTGTCGGTCGTCAATTGCGTCGTGTACGACGCGAGTTGCGTCTGCTGGTCCGAAATGTTCTGTTCTGCAGGTCGGCGTTGAGCGCAGTGGTGCGCGCATCGATGATGCCGCCTGTGGCCAGGAACGACGTCAGGCTCGTGTTCAGCTGCTTCGCCACGCCATCGGTCGAGTTGAACAGCTTGGACACCGCGCCGGCATTGCTGGAGAGCACGTTGGTCAGCGCGGTTTCGTCGGTCTTGAGCGTGCCGTCCAGCTGCAGCGCGATACCGATCGACGCCAGATTCACCTGGCTCGAACCCGAGCCGATGCCCTTCGCGATCGTGCTGGCGATGGTGTTCATCATCGAGTCGCCGAGCAGCGCGCCGCCTTGCGAACCCGCCGCCTGCGTCGAATCGAACGAGGTCAGCGACGATGCCGTGGGCGTCGGACGTCAGGTTCATCGTGACGCCGGTCAGCGTAGTAGTGACCGCGTTGGTCGCGCTGCTTGCCGCGGTGCCCGCAACCGAGAAGTTGGCGTTCATGCCGGCCTGCGTCTGCGTCCAGCCGGTCGAGCTGATCGACGTCTGGGCGGGCGTGGTCGGCGTGCCGTCCGTGTTGGTCGCGGTGGATGCGGCCGTCACTGACGACGTGACATTCAGGCTCGACAGAGCGTTATCGGTGGTGGCGTTGACGAATACGTTGATGCCGTTCGCCTGACCGGTCGGCGAGGAGTGCAGCACGAGGTGCGCGCCTCGGTGCCATTGACGACTGTCGCCGTGACGCCGGGGTTGCCGCTTGCCGAGTTGATCGCCGATGCGATGCCCGAGAGCGTGTTATTCGTGGAGTCGATGTTGAACGACATGTTCGAGCCGCCGACCGAGATTTGCATCATGCCGGTGCCGAGTTGCGCCGAGCTGCTGAATGCTTTCGAGGTGAGCGACTGCGCGGTGGCGATATTGTCGACCGTCACCGAATAGGAGCCGGCGACCGCGCCGGTGGTGGCCGAGCCGGTGAGGCCCTTGCCGCTGCCGGTGGCGGTGAATGCGCCGAGCGTGGTGCCGTCCGCGAGCGAACTGGCCGCGCTTTGCAAAAACGACAGCACCGATTTGAGTGTGCCGGCCGCAGTTAACTGCGTGTTGTCCGTGGTTTGCTTGTTGGTGAGGGCCTGCGTTTGTTCCACGACTGTCGCGTTGACGATAGCGGTGACGAGCGAATTCACGTCCATCGTCGACTTGGTCGAGCCGGAAATGATTGACTGCGCGGCCTGTTGTACGGCGCTATTTGGATTGACCGTGGATGCCGATGTGGTTGCTACCGTCGTCATGTGAGACTCCGTTCGTGGCGTCGGTCCGAGGATCGTTTGAGGATCTCTTCAAGGACGTTCGCGCGAAGGTGAAAACTGGAATGAACGCGAAAGTACAAACGCGGATTGGGAGGCAAGCCTCCCGGTTTCCATCGTCCGGCGCGCGGGTGATGAGTGCGCGCCGGGATTTACTGCGTGACTACTGATGCTTAGCCGAGGAGCTTCAGAACTTGCTGGGGCATCGAGTTGGCTTGCGCCAGAACCGAGATACCAGCTTGTTGCAGAACCTGAGCCTTCGAAAGGTTCGCGGTTTCCTGAGCGAAGTTCGCGTCGGTGATCTGCGACTGCGCGGACGACAGGTTGGTCGACTGCGCGGTCTGCGTGGCGGTCACCGAGCTGAAGCGGTTTTGCACAGCGCCGAGTTGAGCTTGCAGAGCGTTGACCGAGTTCAGTGCGTTGTCGATCGATTCGATCGCTGCCGATGCGCCATTGGCCGTGCCGATGTCGATGTCGATGTCGATGTCGATGTCGATGTCGATGTCGATGTCGATGTCCGACACTTGCGGCGGAGCATTGTTCGCAGTCAGCGCTGCAAGTTCGGTCGTCGTTTTAGCCGACGATGCGGCGCCTTGTGCACCCGTGTTCAGCGTGACGCTCGTGCTTGTCGAGGACAGGCCCGAGAACACATTGCTCGAAACGAACGACGTCGACACTGCCTGGTTGTTCTGGTCCGTGACGGTGTAGCCACCACTGCCATCGGCGATGACGTTGATCGCCGTGATCGTCACGCCGGTACCCGTTGCCGATGCGCCCGTGGCGCTGTCGTTCAGGCCGTTGATCGAACCGATGACCGTGCCCTTCTGCGGAACGCTGCCGCCGAGTTGCTTTGCCGAAACGTTCGCGCCCGTGCCGAGGTCAATCGTGATCGACTGACTGACGTTCGCGCCGACCTGGAAGCTCTTGACCCCAGCCGAGCCGTCGAGCAGGTTCGTGCCGTTGTACGTCGTTTGCGACGAGATGCGGTTGATTTCAGCGATACGCTGCGTTACTTCCTTTTGCAGCGAGGCCTTGTCGGCGTCGCTCAGCGAACCGCTCGAAGCTTGCACTGCGAGCTGGCGGATACGCTGGAGGTTGTCCATGATCTGCGACAGGCCGCTGGAAGCCGTCTGAACCATCGACACACCGTCGTTTGCGTTCGACATGCCTTGATTCAAGCCGTTGATCTGCGCTTGTCATGCGCGAGGAAATCGCCAGACCTGCTGCGTCGTCAGCCGCGCTGTTGATGCGCTTGCCCGACGACAGACAGGTGATAGCGGACGACAGAGCGCTTTGCGTGCCGTTCAGGTTTTGCTGGGCGACGAGCGAGTTGATGTTGCTGTTAATACCGATCATGATGTTTCTTCGATGAGGCCTGGCGTATTTATCTCAGGTGATAGCGCCTTCGATTGGCGTAAGCGTCCGTCATTTGATTGTTTGGCCGCTTGTTTAGGTTTTCGGCCCATGTCAAGCAAACTTTAGATACTGCTTCAAATTTGCCTGAGAAATTGGCGGGGCCCTTATCTGGCAGGCCTCGGCGCCCGACACATCCCATAAAAAGGCCTCGCTTCACGATCTTGAATCGCTGGTCGAGGCAAGTTTTCCTGCTAATTCAGGTCCATTAAAGGACTATTTAAGCGTCGAATGTTTCCGACACCTGGCCTGCGCACCAGCGCCGCCACATCTTGCGAATTCCGGAGGACAGCGCTGCGGGTACGCGGTACGGATCGAATGAAGGCGATTGCATGCAGCGCTCGCGCATACCGCTTCTGATTTGGGCGAGCTCATCGATTTTTCCGGCCCACGCCGTACCTTTCGCGACGAAGTCGTCCTGATCGGCAGCGATGAAGCCGTTCAAGCCCGCGTGGGATAGCACGAGAGGTGCTCCCCGGTTCGCGATCAGGTCGCCCGGCAGCGTCAGCGTGGGCACGCCCATCCAGAGCGACTGAAATGTGGTTACGCCGCCTGCATACAGGTATGTGTCGGGTGCGACATCGACGTCGTGGTGATGCGCGAGATACTTTTCGAGCACCGCGCGTTCGCGAAACTCGATCCGGCTCGTATCGATGCCTGCGTTCGCGAACCAGTCCTACAGAATGGTGTAGCTGTCGTCGTGCGGCACGCCCACGATCACGAGGCGTGCATCCGGAACGGCGTCCAGCAGCTTCGACCACAACGCGTCGGTGCGCGGCCGCAGCTTATTAAAGCGATTGAAACTGCCGAACGTGATATGGCCGTTCCGTTCTTTAGGGTCTGTTTACATTCGATGAAATGTGTTTACATCTTGTCTTTTGCATGA
>LFJI01000081.1 GCA_001235855.1 Candidatus Burkholderia brachyanthoides | reverse complement strand
TCGGCGAAGGTCATCGTCGATGAAAATTGAAGATGGCCGGCCTCGAGAAGGGGGGGGGGTCACTGGGCTTGAGGCCTATGAGGCGAAAGTCTCATGTACGGTTCCTTAGGGAGCGATGGTGCCGTAATGTGCTTGTTGCTACCCAGCGGAAAGCGGCATCGAGTGAAAGGCTCTCTGCCGATTATAGGAATGATCGGGACATATAGTGTCCTGGCGCTTTGCGCTGCGCCGCAGCACGGATGTCGCGCGGGCGGCGATACGTATTCTTAATTTAGCTACTATGGAGCCGACTTAGGGCACAATTTCCGGCCATTGGATTCTGTTACGCGACGGGCAACGCGCGCGCCGACGCATCCCACAGACCATTCATTTCAATGCTCGCCAGCGCCTACAATCCGCTGCTCGTTACTGGTCGCGATTCTGGCGGCCTATACCGCGTTCGACATGTCCGGGCGCATCGCGACGGCGCAGGGCCGCGCGACGAATTGGTGGGCTGGTCGGCGGCGCCTGCGCGATGGGCCCCGACATCTGGACCATGCACTTCATCGGCATGCTGGCGTTCAGCCTGCCGATCACCATCAGCTACGATCCGCTCATCACCTTCGGCTCGCTGCTCATCGCGATTGCCGCTCTCGCGCCTAATCGTCGGCTTCCTGCTGATGGGGTCTGCCATCGATGGGGCCTGCCATCGATGGCATCACTATACCGGCATAGCCGCCATGCGCATGACGCCGGCCATCGAATACGATCCCAGCCTGTTCGCACTATCCGTCGCGATCGTCGCGTCGGGCGCGGCGCTGTGGATCGCGTTCCGCCTGCGTGGGCATTCGTCCGGCGCGTTCCTGTTCCACAGCAGCGCGTCGCTGGTGATGGGCGCGGCCATCGTCGGCATGCACTACACCGGCATGGCAGCGGCGCGCGAGGGCACCGATAACGGCTGGCTCGCGGTGGTGGTCATCGTCGTGACGCTGGCGGTGCTGGCCATCGCGTCGATCATTTGGTCATCATGTTGGCGATCAGTTGCTGGTCGAAGTCTCGCAGCGCATCCGCGCGAACGTGCGCGCGATACGGTCGCCGCGCGCGTGGGTGGCGACGAATTCGTGCTGCTCTCAGGCGTGGACGATCCGGCAGAAGCGGCCAATATCGCGGCGGCGCTGACGAGCGCCATCGGCGAGCCGTTCCTGGCCGGCAATCACGAAGTGCAGGTTTCGGCGAGCGTGGGCATTGCGATCTTCCTAGACGATGGCGCGAATCCGTGCGAACTGCTGAGCAACGCCGACACGGCGATGTATCACGCGAAATCGCTGGGCCGCAACGGCTACTGCTTCTTCGAAGGCTCGATGCACGCCGATGTCTACGAACAGATGCAGATCGCCAACGAATTGCGCGCGGCGATCTCGCAGGGCGAACTGGTGCTGACTATCAGCCGAAATGGGACGCGACCAATGGCGTGCCCATCGGCGCCGAAGCGCTGGTGCGATGGATACATCCGGTGCGCGGCATGATGGCCCCCGACCGCTTCATTCCGTTAGCGGAACGCACCGGGCTGATCGTGCCGCTCGGCGAATGGGCGCTCGACGAAGCCTGCCGTCAGATGCGCATCTGGCGCGACGCCGGGCACGGCGACTGGACCATCGCCGTCAATCTGTCGCCGCAGCAGTTCGTGCGCGACGCGCGGCGCCACCACAAACTCGAACCCGCGTGCCTGATTCTGGAAATCACCGAATCGACGGCCATGCGCGACGTCGAACTAAGCCTCGCCGTGTTGCGGCAGTTGCGCGAAACCGGCGCGCAGATCGCCATCGACGACTTCGGCACCGGTTATTCGAGCCTGCTCTATCTGAAGCGGCTGCCCGCCACCGAGCTGAAGATCGATCGCGGTTTCATCCGCGATCTGGTGCGCGGCACGGAAGATTCGGCGATCGTCGGGCGCTGCGCATCGTCGCGGAGGGCATCGAGACGTCGGCGCAGCGCGCGTTTCTGACGCAACTCGGCGTCGATACGCTGCAAGGCCTCCTGCTGGGCAAGCCCATGACAGCGGAAGCGTTCATCGCGGCGGTGTCTCCGTTCGCGGTGTCGCATCGCTGAGCGCAGATCGCCGGTGCGGGCCCATCGGCCGTGTTGCCATGCGAACGATGCGAAACTGGCAGCCGCACGCCTCATCCCTCATTTTTCCCACGACTTCGAACAAGACCGCTAGCCCGTTTCCCTCGGTTGATCGCCTGCTGCGCGTGCCGCAGGTCGATGCGCTCATCGCCCGCCACGGCCGCACCGCCGCTAGACACGTATCACGCGCGCATCGGCGAGGCGGATTACGTCGCGCCCGCCGAAGCCAAGCTCGTCGCCGATATCGATGCGCGGCTCGCATCGCGCTAGTCCTTCGCGCTGCGACGCGTGTTCAATCTCACCGGCACCGTGCTGCACACGAATCTCGGCCGCGCGCTGCTGCCGGACGCGGCGGTGGATCACGTCGCGATGGCTATGCGCGAAACCTGCAATCTCGAGTTCGATCTGGCGAGCGGCGGACGCGGCGAGCGCGATAGTCTGGTCGAAGCGGTGCTGGTCGAACTGACCGGCGCGGAGGCCGCGACAGCCGTAAACAGCAACGCGGCGGCAGTGCTGCTCGTGCTGGCGGCGCTCGCACACGACAAGGAAGTGGTCGTGTCGCGCGGCGAACTGGTCGAGATCGGCGGCGCGTTCCGCGTGCCCGACGTGATGCGCAGCGCGGGCGCGCGGCTCGGCGAAATCGGCACGACCAACCGCCCCACGCGGCGGATTACGAACGCGCGATCGGCGCCGACACCACCGCGCTGATGAAGGTGCACGCGAGCAACTACAAGATCACCGGCTTCGTCGCCGATGTCGCGGAAGCGCAGGTCGCGGACATCGCGCAGGCGGACATCGAAGCGCTCGCGCAGCGCCTGCGTGCGTTGCCGGTACCCATCGTCGGGCGAATCGCCGCCAACAGCCTGCTGCTCGACCTGCGCTGTCTCGAAGAAAAAGACGAAGCGGAATTTGGCCGCCAGATCGACCGGCTTTCGGACACTCCGTGGGTTTGCGCGTTGCATCCGACGAAACGGTGACGCGCAAACGTATGCCGATGCAAAACGCATCTGTTAAACTTAAAGTTTTCAAAAGGTCGATAAGGTCGCTGTAAAGCAGCGGCCTTCTCACGGAGACAACCATGCTGCACGCACGCGAGTCGCTGTTCGCGCGCGTCATCAGCCTTCGATGATCGCGCTCGCTGAATCGATCCCGCGCCGCACTAGGACCTGCGTGGCCGGCCACCTTGCTGCTTATGGAGCCTGCTTATGGAGCGCTCTGGCGCAAGCCCAATCCTATAAAGACGTCAGCCCGACGCTGCCGCCCGCGCCGGCGAAGCCGAAGCCGCCGCAGCCCGAAGCCGGGTCCGAGCAGGTCGCCGTGGCCGCGCTGCATGGGCTCGTGTTCGATGCGTCGGCGGCGACCGCATCGACTGCGGGTGAAGATGCGCGCGCGGCAGACGGGCGCATCGCGGCGAATCATCTGCCGCTGCTCGATGCGGCGTTCCTGCAAACTTTTGCCGCCGATCTGGACCGGCCGCTGACATTCGCGCGGCTGGCGGAGATTTGCCGCGCCGTCGTCACCCTGTATCGCGAAAAAAGCCTGCCGCTCGTCGATGTCTACGTGCCCGAACAGGACGTGACCGACGGCGTCGTGCATATCACCGTGGCAAGCTACCGGCTCGGGCGCGTGACGGCGCGCGGCAACTGCTGGTTCTCGGATTCCGTGCTGACCGGCGAAATGCCGCTCACACCGGGCGGCGCGATCCGCGAAGGGGACGTGGCGAACGGCCTCGCGATGCTCAACGCGAATCCGTACCGTTCGGTCGATGTGGTCTCGCGCCCGGCGAAGCGGACAACACCACCGACGTCATCCTGCAAACCGCCGACCGCTTCCCGATGCGCGTCTCGGCGGGTTACGACAACGCGGGCGTGCGCCAACTGGGCCGCGACCGTTTTTTCGCGGGCATCGACTATGGCAACCTGTTCTGGCTGGATCAGCAGATCGCCTATCAGGTTACCGCGAGCAACGACGCGCTGACGCTGACCGGCAATCCCGATATCGAAGGGCGGCCGAACCGTCCGCGTTTCATCGCGCACGCGCTCAGCTATTCGGCGCCGCTGCCGTGGCAGGATCGCATCGAACTGTTCGGTGTGTACGCGCAAAGCACGCCGCGCCTGCCTGACGGTTACGGGCAGAGCGGCATTTCCGCGCAGGCGAGCTTCCGCTACGACTGGCGGCTGCCGGTGTGGTCCGGCTGGCAGCAGCAGATGCAGTTCGGCTACGACTTCAAGCGCTCCAACAACAATCTGGAATTCGGCGGATTTCAGGTGTTCAACTCGAACACGCATATCCACCAGTTCGTGTTCGCCTACGACATGAACAAGACCGACAGCGTCGGCCAGTCGCGTGCCAACGTGACGGCGGTGCTAAGCTCCGGACACTTCGACGTCGACAACGAGAACGACGCCTTCGAAAGCGCGCGGCACGGCGCCACGTCGCGCTACGCGTATCTGCAGTTGTCGGGACAGCGCGATCTCGCGCTCGGCGGCGGCTTCACCGCCTGGGGCCGCGCGACGCTCCAGTGGACGCCGAACACGCTCTTGCTGAGCGAGGAGTTGGGGCTGGGCGGCGACAGCAGCGTGCGCGGCTACGAACCTTACGTGGTGCAAGGCGAGGCTGGAATCTTAAAACGGAGTTGCGCAGCCGGCATGGAATATCGGCACGAACGATATCGCGATCCAGCCCTTTCTATTCGTCGATGCAGGTCACGTGTGGAACAAGATCGATCAGCCGGCCGAACCGAACAATGGTTCGCTGGTCAGCATGGGCGCGGGCTTCCGCTTTCAGGTGAGCCGCTGCATGAGCGTACGCGGCACGTACGGGTATCCGCTGCGTGCAGCGACGCCCGGCGCGTCGAAAGCACTGGGCGGGATGTTGTATATCGTTGCGGGATCGTAAGGCGGCTGCATGTCCGGGCCGGGCGCCTGCGTCACTGGCAGCCGCACTCGTACGGGTCGTCTTGCAGGCCGGCACTCGCGTGTTCGCGCTTGAGCAGGAACAGCAGGGCGATCAGTCCCATCACCGCCTACACGACGGCGGCGATTACGGCGAAGCCCGCAAAGGTGCGTTCGCTGGTGGGCGGGTCGATGCGCGCCTGTGTCGCGCCGGCTACGCGCGGCGCGCGGAAATCGGCCAGCAAGTCCGCCGCCGTCGCGCTCGCCGCGGCATCCGATACGAGCGTGAGTTCGTGTTCAGCCAAAGCCTCACCGCCAGCCAACTGAACCGGTGCGTTGCTGACGGTGGCCTGCGTTGCGCTTTCGACGTAGTCCATATCAATTCCGACGAAGTAGACCTGACCGGGGAGTGTTGCTCCAATCATTTTGTGTGGCCGCATCGTCTGTTCGACAGGAGACAGCTTTTGTCGATGTGTCCCGTGTGCCCGCGGGACACAGCTAGCCATGATTCATTCTTCCATCTTCAAAATGGCGTCAACGTGTTCTATCGAACGTTGTTTGATGCGCGCGCGACGCCGAAGGTAAAAACTCCCTTCGCGCAACCAGCGCTAGTGAAACTCCCGATGTTGCGAATTCGTTTGCCGCTTGACGCTCGCGGTTTTCAGCTTCGACTGCGGACGGTTTGCGCAATCGCGCAAACGTTGCCTGATGCCAGCTTGTTTTCGAATCCTGAATGAATCGTCAGTGGCGAGTGCTTATTTAATTTCGCTGCAAGTGATGAAGAACTCGCGCGCGGACAGGAGCTGGACGAATCGTCCGGAATGAAGAGGCAAGCCTGCGCGCGACGAAGCTTAAACTATCCGCACACGCCCATCTCGCGCATCCCACCACGCATGCTTGCACGCGCCGAACGCCACGACCAATCCGATGCCTTGCAGGACCCGGCTCTGTTGCGCAGGCTGCTGCGCGCGAAAGATCGCATGGACGCGGCGTCACACGAGGCGGTGGCCGGTCGAGCGGCTGGCCGCCGTCAGCAGCGTGTCCGAAGCGTATTTCGCGCGCTCGTTCAGGCATGCTTTCGGCATTCCGCCGCATCGCTATCTGCTGACGCGGCGCATCGAGCAGGCGGCCACGCTCCTGCGCGACACCGATCTTGGCATCACCGACATCACGTTCGCGACCGGCTGGGCGAGCCTCCGCACCTTCGGCCGCATTTTTCGCGATCTCGCCGGGAAAAGCCCGAGCGCGTGCCGACCTGCGTGCTGAAAGCCGCGCAGCGTCCCGATCTCACTAGCGCAGTTTTGGAGAAGCGACGGCTATAGTCCCGCCATCGACCACAGGTGTCATGAACCAGGGAATCAGCGTAGTGAGAGTGTACGTCGGCGATCAGGACGAAGCGCTCGTCTTTTATGTCGACAAGCTCGGCTTCGAGGTCCATACGGACGTGCGCAACGGGCCGTATCGATGGCTGACGGTGCGGCATCCCGAGCAGCCGTTGTTTCAACTGGGATTGTTCGCACCCGGCGCGCCCGCCGATCCACGAAGACGCCACCGCGCAGACCTTGTGCGCGATGGTCGCCAAGGGCGCGATACCGCCGCTGGTGCTCTCAGTGTCCGACTGCCGCGCCAGTTACGAGCGCACGAAGGCGGCCGGAGTGGAATTCACGCAGGAGCCGGTCGAGCGTTACGGCAGCGTCGATGCCGGTTTTCGCGATCCGGCTGGCAACGGCTGGAAGATGATTCAGGCACCGCGCGAAGCGAAGTGACCGGCCGCGCCTGACGACACGATTGGCATCGACCGCGGTTCAACGGCCCCGGAGCAGCAGCGCGAAGGCTTTCGCCTTGCCGCTCTGGGCCACCGCGAAACGCTCCCACGACGACGCGCCGAGACTGCGCGAATGGCGCAGCGCCTGTGCGAGCCCGGGACACGTTCCCGTTCCCACCAGCACCGAGCACGCGATGAACGCCGCCCGCTGCATCAGCGTCAACGCGGGCCATACGGCGATGGCTTCGTTGAAGGCGAAATCGCAAAACGACTTGTGATCGAACGCGCGATGCACGCCCACGTACAGACGCTGCTCCGCGCGCACGCCCGGATAGTGATTGACGAGCACCGCCGGGTCGTACACCAGCTTCCAGCCGTCCGCCGCCTTCACCAGAATCGAGAACGACACGTCTTCGGCGAGCTGCGCGCCCGAGCCGCGCAGACGCGGATCGAAACGGATGCGCTCGATCGCTTCGGTGCGGAAAATCATGTTCGCACCCTTCAGGAAGTCCGCTTCGCGCGGCGCCCCGTGGCCAAGATGACGATTGCCGATCAGCCTGCCGAACCATTGCACCTTGCCGACCACGTCGTGCTGACGGTCGTCGAAGGACTGGCCGTCGAGTAGCGGTCGCGTCCGCCCAGCGACGGATCGTCGGCGGAATGGCGCATCGCGCGTTCGAGCCAGTCGGGGAACGGCTCGGTGTCGTCGTCGAGGATCGCCACGACGTCGTCGCAGTTGGCGTCGAGTCCGAGATTGCGCGTGGCAACGGTGCCGGGCGCCGATACGCGCTGCACGTCGAGCGCGAAAAGCGTCTGGAGGTCGCGCAATGCGTCGAGCGTGGCGTGGTCGTCGCTGCGCGTGCGCGAAATCGTCCACTGCGCCGACATCGACGAGTACGCCGCTGACGTCGTTCACCACGAGTTCCTTGAACGACGGAGTGCGCGTGACGACGACCGGCACCGCGCAACTCATTGCTTCGAAACACGACCAGCGCGACTGCTTCCCAGCTCGATGAGCACACGAACACGCCGCATTCCTGATAGAGGCTGCGCAAGCACGTGCGATCGCTCACGAAACCGGCGAAGTCCACGCGGTCCGCCACGCCGAGTTCGGCGGCGAGACGGCGCAGCATCGTATCGTCCGGGCCGGTGCCGACCAGCGTCAGCGTGTATTCCGGCAATTGCACGAGTGCGCGCAGCAGGTCGGTGAAACGCTTCTGGCTTTCCATGAGCCGGCCCACGGCGAGAATCGTGCGCTTGCGCGGCGCGAAGAAGTCGCAATCGACCGCGTTCGTCAGCATGACGGCGTCGCCGCCGAATTCCTTCGCGAGCTTCAGGTTCGACGATGTCTGGCACACGAGCTTCGCCGCGCGCGGCAAGGCGCGGCGTTTCGCCGGCGTTATCGATTCGTCGAACACCGCGCCGTGCTCCGCGCCGACGACGGGAATGCGCGCGCATTCGACGATGGCGTCGAAGCGCGGCGTCCAGATTTCCTGGTGGTACAGCACGTCGATGCGGTCTTCCTCGAGGCAGCGCTGCAATGCGCCGCCCCAGGCGCGCGTCGCGACGCGTGTGCGCAGCGGCGACGGCGTTCTGCGGCTCAGACGCCACAGCACCGGATCGACGAGACGCATCCAGCGGTCGATGTGCACGAAGCGCACCGAGATGCCCGGCGCGACCTCGCGGATCATGCCGGGTCCGTAAAGACAGGATGTAGATCACGATCTCGTGGCCGCGCTCGGCGAGGCCGCGTGAAATAATCCCACACGAAGTCGTTGCGATAGCCCGAAGATGCCCGAATAGAAGCCTTCGAACGAATCGGCGCTAGTGAACAACGCGATGCGCCGCGATCATCCTGCCGGTATTCGTTTCGCTGGTCACCGTACCGGCGTATATCCACACGATGGGGCTGGAGCACTAGGGCGTGCTGACGCTGGTGTGGGCGCTCGTCGGCTATTTCAGCGTGCTCGATCTCGGCATCTCCACGACAACGGAGAAGCATATTTCGATTGCGCGCAGCGAAGACCCGGAAGCCATTCCCGGCATCTTCTGGAGCGTGTTCTTTCTGAATCTCGCGGCCGGTATCGGCGGCGGGCTCGTGTGGGTTGCGACCTACGTCTATCTGTACGAGTTCACGAATGTCGCGGAGAGTTTCCGCCAGGAAGTGCTGGCCGCGTTGCCGTGGATCGCCGTCGCCATTCCGATTGCTAATGTGTCGTGGGTCTTCGCGGGCGCACTCAACGGCATGGAGCGGTTCAAAGAATTCAACATCAACCAGACCATCGGCACGTTTCTGTTCCAGCTTCTGCCGTTGGGCGCCGCGCTGTGGATTTCGCCCAAGCTGTCGTTCGTGATTCCGGCGGCGATCATCGCGCGCTTCGTCGCGGGCGTGATGCTCGGGCAAGACGGTCGTCAAGGTGCTCGGTTTGAAGCGCGTGCTCAGGCCCGATCCGAAGACGCTCAAGGACCTGTTCGGCTATAGCAAGTGGCTCGTGCTGTCCGCGTCCGCATACACCATCGCTAGCTCGCTGGACTGCATCATTCTCGGTTCGATGACGGGCGCCAAGCAGGTCGCTTACTTCGCCACGCCGCAGAATCTCGTCACGCGGCTGAATCTGCTGCCGGTCGCGATGCTGCGCACGCTGTTTCCGCGCCTCGCCGCCGACGGACGCGAAAATGCGTTCGACCTGACGGCGAAGTCGCTCACCTTGCTGAACTTCGCCTACACGCCCGCCGTGATCTTCGCGATGTTCGCGCTCGGGCCGTTCATGCATTTATGGGTCGGTGCGGACATGGCCGAACACAGCGGACCGGTCGGGCGCATCCTGATCGTCGGGATCTGGATCGCGGGGCAGTCCAGCATTCTGTCGATCCTCATTCAGGCGAAATCGAATCCGGCGATCAACGCGCTGGTCGGCTGGGTGTCGTTCCCGATCTATGCGGGCGCTGCTGTGGCTCGCGATCGGCTATCACAGCATGCAAGGCGCGGCGGTCGTCGTGTTCAAGGTGCTGACGGACTACGTCGCATTTCTGCTGCTCGCGAAGCTGCCGCTGCGCGGCATTCTCATGAACGCGATCGTGCATCTGTGCATGGTGCTGGCGGCCGGCGTGGCGAGCGCCTACATCGTGTCGTGGCCGTTCGCCGCGCTGACCTGTGTCGCGTTCCTGCTTGCCAACGCGATCTGGTCGTTGGCCGATGGTCCGTTCCTGCGCAACGGCCTGCAGCAGTTCTTGCTGAGAAGGAAGGCGTGGCTTCGGCCGGGTTGAGTATCGGCGTAGAAGGGAAGTGTGCAGTTTGTGAAAGGGCCGCCCGTGTGAGCGGTCCTTTTTTCGTCCGTGCCGCCGGGATGAACACGCTGCATGCCGGTCTAGTTCGACCAGCGACCAATAGCGCGTAATCGGGATAGGGGCGCTCAGGTAATCTGACCGATCCCCTCCCACACCACCCAGC
>LFJI01000080.1 GCA_001235855.1 Candidatus Burkholderia brachyanthoides | reverse complement strand
GCGTATGCCTCGGCGCGCCTGGCGGCCATCCAGATCCCCTGCATCTCGGCCTTGGGGCAGGCTCGTTGCGAATGAATGCCCACTGCATCGAGCAAGGCGCCGTAGAGCGCGACATGGTCCTTGCAATCGCCGTAGCGATTTGCTGCGAGCACGTCCGTCACGCGATGCGGCACGGCAGGACTCTGGCCGATGAACATCGCCACATAGCGGATATTGCGGCGCACCCATTCGTATAGCGTCTTCGCTTTGGCACGCGCATCGTCATCGTTTTGCGTGAGCGACAAGGCCAGCGCATGTACGGCAGGATCGCGCGCGCTCGAGTCGTTCGCCGGTTCGCGATAGCTCGCCGCGAAGCTCGCATAGTCCGCGAACGTCGAGACGATCAGACGGTCGCTGTATTGCGCATAGCCCACCGATCCGCTTTCGATGCGTGGATAGTCCTCGCGCAGGTAATCAATGCGCCCGTTCGCGGTGACGGGCGGCTCGGCCACGTAGCCGCGCCCATCGGCATGAAGCGGTTTATCGGCAAGCAGATCGAACACGAGTCGCTGATCCAGTACCGGCCGTCGATTCGGCTCTACGTAAGTAATTGAATTGCCCCGCGATGACAGGCGTCGACTGGCTCTTGTGAAAGCGCAGATGCACTGTCGAGCCGACGCCCACCGCCTGGAAGATCACGGCGCGCAGCTTGGCGTCCTAAAATGTTGGCGCGCCGGCCGAGCGCGGCTCCTGAATGTCGCGAATCTGATCGTGCGAAACGTCGTGGCGCACGTCACCGGCATCCACCGAATACGCTTCGACGATCTCGACCTTCGACACGCTGCGGTCTTACCACACGTAGGCGTTGCGCAATTTCGTCGATACCCGCCGAGGTGCTGGCTCGCAGCACGGTAGCGTCGTCTTCGGTGATCGAGCCGTCCTCGCCGAGGACGAATACATGTTCGTCGCTGAGCATCGTTGATGGCTCGAGATCCGCCGCCGCATGCGCGGCCACGCCGATCAGCGGTCATGCGAGCAGCAACGCGACAGATACGACCCATGCGACCCGAATACGCGCGCGTCGGGTTAAACCCTCATATGAGCGGGCCATGCTATGAACGTCGAGGAAACGGGCAAGCGTCCATCGTACAGGAGCCGATGAAGCCGCGTGTGGTATGGCAAGGCTTGACCCATTTGCAGGTATGAAAATTCATTTGCTGATCCTCTGTCTTTCCTGCCGATGCGCAGCCAACAACGGATGACACGTGCGCGACGCAAGGGTTTCCCATGACTATGCTGAAATGAGGGTTAACCCGCAAGAAACAAGCACTGAAATATCAGTCGAATTCGAATGTACCGGCGACTTCGAACGCGTGGCACACTCGCACCAGCGTTGATTGGGCTGCGCGGGCGTCGCCGGCGAGGCGTAGCAGCGCGCCCAGCTGCGACGGCTGGCGCATCAGTTCGCGCAGGATCGGGCCGATCGCGGTCGTGCCGTCGTCGCGCAGACCCACCGTGGCGGCGGGCGGCAAGGTGCACCAGGCCGGATCGACCACCGCGCGGCACACCGCGAACGGCAAGCCGCGCGCCGTCGCGATCGCCCCGGCGATATGCGATTCCATGTCCACGGCAAGCGCGCCGGATGCCGAGTGCAGCGAGCGCTTTTCCGCCTCGCTCTTGACGGGCGCAGCGACGCCCGCCATCTCGCCGTGCCGCGTGATGCGCGCGAGGGGCGTGTCCGCGATAGCATCGAGCACGCGCGCGGTCCACGCCGCATCTGTCTTCAGCGGACCGAAGGGACCGCTCACCGTGTCCGCGACGATCAGCGTGCCCGGTTCCAGATCCGGCGCAAGACCGCCCGCCGTACCGAAACTGACGATGCCCGAGCATCCGCGCGCGAGCGCCTCGGACAGCGCGCGTTCGAGCCAGTCGGCGCGTGCGGCATAGACCGCATTGACGCCGCGGCCGCGCGCGATTTTCGCCTCGAAAGCCATGCCGGTGACAGCGATCACGGGCGCGTTGCCGCGTGCGACGCGACGCGACGCGTCGGCGGATCGGCCGACCAGCGCTTTCACATGCCCACCGTCACGCGCGTCGTGCCTTCGCGCGTCAGGTTGCGATAGCGCGCGAGCGCCCACAACGGGAAGAACTTGCGATAGCCGTGGTAGCGCAGATAGAACACGCGCGGGAAACCGGTCGCGGTGAAGCGCGTTTCGTCCCACAGGCCGAGGTCCCGCTGCGTCCGCACCAGCCAGTCGATGCCGCGCGCGACCGCCGGATCGCCCACCCGCCCCGCCGCCATCAGCCCGAGCAGCGCCCACGCCGTCTGCGACGCGGTGCTCGGCGCCTGCTCGTAGCCGCGATAGTCGAGCTTGTAGCTGTCGCCGTCCTCGCCCCAGCCACCGTCCGCGTTCTGAATCGCGACGAGCCAGTTCGCGCCGCGCTTCATGCGCGCATCGTCCGGGCCGATGCCCACCGCGTTCAGCGCGCACAGCGCCGACCACGTGCCGTACACGTAATTCAGGCCCCAGCGCCCGTACCAGCTACCGTCGCGCTTCTGACGTTTCACGATGTATTCGAACGCGTGGCGCGCCGGCTCGTTGTTGGCGGGCGTTTCGCCGAGTTGCGCGAGCATCGACAGGCAGCGCGCGGAGACATCGACGGTCGGCGGGTCCAGCAGCGCGTCGTGATCCGAGAACGGAATGTTGTTCAGATATTCGTGCGTGTTTTCCGGCTCGAACGCGCCCCAGCCGCCGTCGCTGCTCTGCATGCCGACGATCCACTCGCGTCCGCGCGCGATCGCCTCGCCATACATGGCTGTGCCGTTCTCGCGGTCGGCACGCTCCATCGCCATGACCACGACCGCGGTGTCGTCGACGTCCGGGTAATGCGGATTGGCAAACTGGAACGCCCAGCCGCCCGGCCGCACGTTCGGGCGGCGCGAAATCCAGTCGCCGCGCACGTCCAGAATCTGCAGCGGACGCAGCCATTCGAGAGCGCGCGTAACCGCCGCGCGCGCCTTCGGCATGCCGGTTTCGAGCAGCGCGTGCGCCGCGAGCGACGTATCCCACACCGGCGACAGACACGGCTGGCAGTACGCCTCGCCGTCCTCCGCGTCGTCGATGATCAGCAGCTTGTCGAGCGACTTGCGTGCAATCGCGCGGTTCGGATGCTCGGGCGGGTAGCCGAGCACGTCGTACATCATCACCGAGTTGGCCATCGCCGGGAAAATCGCGCCGAGGCCGTCCTCGCCGTTCAGCCGTTCGTCGACGAAGCGCACAGCCTCGGAGATCGCGCGTTCGCGGCCGCCCTTGGGCAGCACCGGGTCGGCCACGCGCAGGATCGAATCGACCACGCGGAAGAACGTGAACCAGCCCCGGCTCTGATGCCCCGAGCGCGACGGCATGCCCGTGTTGACGGGCGGATCGCGAAACACCTCGTCGATCCTTACGCCGCGCGGATTGCGCGCGCGCGGCCGCTTCGCGTTGAGCACGAGCATCGGCACGATCACCGTGCGTGCCCAGTACGACACCTTCGAGAGGTGGAACGGGAACCACATCGGCAGACGCATGATCTCGACAGGCATCATCGGCACCACGCGCCACGACACCACGCCGAACAGCGCCAGCAGGATGCGCGTGAACACGTTGACCTTCTCCGCGCCGCCGGCCGCGAGGAGCGCGCTGCGCGCGCGCTGCATGTGGTCCGCGTCCGGCGAATCGCCGATCATCTTCAGCGCGAAATACGCCTTGACGGTCGCGGAGACGTCCATCGCGCCGTCGGTGAAGAGCGGCCAGCCGCCGTCCTCGAGCTGGATGCGGCGCAGGTAGCGGCCGATCTTCGCCTCCAGTTCGGGATTCGCCTGCTCGCCCAGATAATGGACGAGCAGCACGTATTCGGCCGGGATGGTTGCATCGGCTTCGAGATCGTACAGCCAGTAGCCGTCCGCAAGCTGGCCCGCGAGCAGCGCGTCAGTGGCGCGGTAGATGGTGGCTTCGAGTGCCGAATCCGGCAGCGTGTTCGTCGCGCCCATTGCGGGTGATTCAGCCGGCAACGGCGTAGCTTCGGCCGACAGGTTTAAATCGTTCATCTGCTTTCCATCGATGGGTTCATCAGCGCATCTGCGGCCTTCTGGCTTGAGCGGATCGCGCCTTCGATCGTCGCGGGCAGGCCGGTGGCTGTCCAGTCGCCCGCGAGGGTGAAATTGTTCCAGCGCGTGCGCACCCCGGCACGCCGTCCTTCCTGCGAGGGTATCGCGGCAAAAGTCGCGCGTTCTTCCACGATGACCTGCCACGGCGGCACGGGCGCAGGCGGGAGACGCACGGCCTTCGCCACTTCGTGCCACATGGTGCGCGCGAGTTCGTCGTGCGGCGTCGCGAGCAGACGGCCGGCGCTCGTGATCGTCACCGAGAGCCGGCCGTCGTCGGCGAACAGCCAGTCCGACGTGCCGCCCACGAGACACGTGAGCGGCACGAAGCCGATCGGCACATCGACCACGAAATGCACGGTAACAATTGCGCGATATTCGTCCGGCGCGGCCAGATCCGGCGCCAGACGCTGTGCCACCTCGGGCGGCGCGGCGAGCACGACGCCGTCGCCGGGTGCGATCGAAACGGGGCCGCTCATCTCCTCGAACGCGAGCGAGCTTACACGCTCCTTCGAATCCGTGCCGGAAACGCCGATTCGCGCGACCCGCGCGCCGAGCCGGATTTCCGCGCCGCCGTACTGCAAATGACGCAGCGCCGGATCGACGAACGCGTGCGACAAGCCGCTTTTCGCGATCAGCGGACGGCACGCCTGCCCGCCCGCCGCCAGCGTTTCGCGCAGCAGATGGCCCGTGACGGTCGCACTCGCCTCCGACGGATCGGCGTTCAGCATGGTGCGCAGAAGCGGACGGATCTCAGTGGGTCCCCACACGCGGCCCTTCTTGCGCACGGCTTCGTCGACCGTCCGGCCCGGCCGCGCGAAAAACACCGGCAGTAGCGCGAGATAGTCGGCGGGCTGTGTGCCCGGCACACGCGCGTCGGCATCGAAGATCCAGCGCGGCAGGCGACCGTTCGACATGCGGATGGTCCATTCGCCGTCGCGAGATCGAAGAACGGATACTCGGCCTGCGCGGGGCCCGTGAGCGTGTCGGCGGCGCCGATGGCGGCAGATAAGCGATCGCCGATTGATCGCCCGACAGCAGCAGATGATTGCCGTTGTCGACGGTGATGCCGAGCTTCGAGTCGAAGTAGGAGCGGCAGCGTCCGCCCGCATGCGGCGCGGCTTCGTGCAGCACGACACGCGCGTCGTGCCGCTGCGCCTGAACCGCCGCCGCAAGCCCGGCCAGAGCGGCGCCGACGACGTGAACCAGCCGGGACATCAGATCAGATGGCGCGCCACGATCCACAACAGGCGCGAACGCGGCGTGCGCACGCGTTCGCGTGGCAGGTCGAAGCCGCGCTTGAGATTGGCGTCGAGCACCGTGCGATACGCGGCAGACATGATGCGCGGCGCCCGCACCTGCGCGCGCGGCGAGGCCGCCATGATCGCGTCGGACTGAGCGTAGTGGCCCTTCGCGCGCTTGGCGAGCACCGCGCACACGCGCGGCAGACGCGCGTCGCCGACGATGCTCGCCGGATCGCTCGAGATGCCTTCGCGCGTCAGCAGCTCGCGCGGCAGGTAGACGCGGCCGATGGCGGCGTCTTCGTCAATGTCGCGCAGGATGTTGGTCAGTTGCAGCGCGCGGCCGAGATGATGCGCCAGCCGGCGGCCCGCGTCCTCGTGCATCCCGAATATCCTCACCGACAGCCGGCCGACCGCGCTCGCGACGCGGTCGCAATAGAGGTCGAGCGTGGCTTCGTCGGGTGCGACGATGTCGCCTGCGGCGTCCATCGCCATGCCGTCGATCACGGCCTGGAAGTCGTCGTGGGACAGGTGAAAGGACTGGATGTGGCGCGTGAGCGGCACGAGCGACTTTTTCGGCGCGCTGGCGTAGCACGCGTCGATGTCCTCGCGCCAGCGGTCGAGGGCAGCAGCGCGCTCGCGGCGCGGCAGCGTGCCTTCGTCGGCGATGTCGTCGACGGCGCGGCAAAACGCGTAGATTTGATACATCGCGTCGCGCTGCGCGGCCGGGAGGATGCGCAGCGCGAGATAGAACGAACTCCCCGACGATGCTTTCGCGGCATCGGTGGTGGATTCTTTGTCAGCAATGATGTTGGAAACGGCCAAGACGGACTCCGCTGTGGCGCCCCTTCGATGGCGGGCGCATTGAGAAACGACGCCGGCGGCGAGACCCGGATGCGCGCGGAAAGACCTGGCGCTTGCGTGATGCACGGGGGTTCGCTGAGAAGTTGAGCCGGCGAGCGCCGGCGATGAGTCAACCGGAAGCGGCTCATCAAAGCAAAGTATACCAATTTGCGCCCCGTTACGGTGCCTGTCGCGCGCGGCGCGTGTGAAGCCCTCGGCGCGGGCGCTCAGGCGAACCCGACCGTCCGGTTCCGCCCTTCCCGCTTGGCGGTATACAAAGCCGCATCGGCCTCGTTGATGAGCGCTTCATACGACGATGTGATCTCACGCTTGGACGTCGCCACGCCCACGCTCGCCGTGACCGGCACGCGCGCGCCCTTCACGTCGATGGGCGTCTCGCCGATCGCGCAGCACACTTTCTCGGCGACCCGCATCGCGTTTTCGAACGGCGTGCACGGCAGCAGCGCGAATTCCTCCCCGCCGAAGCGGCCGAACACGTCCTGTACGCGCACGCTCCGGGCGACGCGCTCGGCCATCACGCGCAGCACCGTGTCGCCGACCAGATGGCCGAGTTCGTCGTTAATGCGCTTGAAGTGGTCGAGGTCAAACAGCAGCATCGACATTTCACCGCCGTAGCACTGCCAGCGCGAAAATTCGTCGCCCAGGCGCAACTCGAAGTAGCGCCGGTTGGCGATGCCCGTCAGCCCGTCGCGATCCGCGAATTCCCGCAGCTTGGCGACTGCTTCGTCGCGGGCGCGCCGCATCATGCTGGCGTGGGTCATCACATCGGAAATGGTCACGCAGACGGCACTCACCTCGCGCTCGTGCGCAACCGGCATGAACGTGCAGTCCTGCTGCATGTAATCGACGCCGCCGGTGAAATGCCGAATCCCACCCGTTCGACGACCAGTTCACTTAAGCACCTGCCGGAGTGGTTCCATGCGTGGCTCAGAGGCTCGACAGGAGAGCGTCGAGCGCCTGATTCAGATGCGTGATCGCATCCTCGGCCATCAGCATCGCCAGATGCGGGCAGAAGCTGTGGTCCTCCAGCGCGAAATTCACTTCAAGCAGCAGCGCCATCTTCCACGCGAGGCTGCCGGGCTGGAACACGTCAGCGACAGATCCTCGCCCAGCATGCCGGGCGGCGAGAAGATCGGCGCGCGGCCGAGGTTGTCGAAAATGCACGAGACGCATGCGCCCATGAGCACGGTCGCCACGTCGAAGATCAGTTCGGCGCGGGTGGTCGTTTCGTAGCTGGACTTGGTGTACGGATCGTCCACCAGCGCGCACAGCTTGTCGACGCTGCCGCTCTTGCACAGCAAGATCGCCTCGCCCTTGATATCCGAGCGAAAGCCCTGACGCACGGCCGTCACGGTATCGGTGATGCTGGTCATCTCGGCGAGCGCGCCGGACGCTTCCGCCACGCCGACCACGCACACGCGCGGCACGGAGAGTTCGATGAAGGTGCCGAGCAGCTTCGACAGCGGGTCGCGGCCTGGCCCATCGCCTGTGGCGACTTCCGGGCGTCGCGCTGGTCTTCGTTGAAAGCCTGGATCGATTGATCAGCCATGGAGTCCGTACTCCTTCAAAACGGGCCGCAGTGCTTCGGGCGTCACCGGCTTTTCCAGGAACGCGATGGCGCCGAGCGAGCGCACGCGTTCCTTGGCCATCGGTTGCACGTCGGCGGAAACAACGATCACGAACACGTTGAGATTTTCGTGCTGCAGGGCCTCCAGCACCTGATATCCGGTCATGTCGGGCATCGTCAGATCGAGAAACATGACGGATGCGCGCCCCGCGCGATACAACTCCAGCGCCTCGCGCCCGTTGGTCGCGTAGGAGATGTCAACGTCCCAGTCCTCGGGCAGCGAGCGCGTCAGCACCTTGCGGGTGAGCAGGGAATCATCGGCTATGACAATCGGCAACGGCATGGTCGGCAGAATCGGTAAGTCGGTAAACAGTTCTATTTCAGGGCTTGTGGCTTCGGATGAGACAGCACAGGACGCTCTCGGGCATGTTTACGACATCGCACGGGCGATCTTTACAGCGCGTTGCGCGACTTCACGACGCGTTTCGTGAGATTAAACATCGCCCGGCGAGCCTATACATCGGACAAGTTGCATTGTCGGCGCAACAGAATGTCAAAGCAACTCGACAGAAGTCTGATATCGAAGCGAATATACTGTTATTTTACGCGATTTGGCAAAAACGACTCCGCACCCCTATTTGGTCTTATTTGTCTGATCTTTTCTTGCTTTTGTGTATGTACGTTTGCGCTTTTGAATCTCTCGCTAAGTTCGCGCCGTATGATGTCCGGATGCCGCGCGGAAGAACGGACGCAGGGGGGCTCAGACCGTCCGCTCAGGTCCGCGCACGAGTAAAAGCTTCCAATCTCCGCCAAAAATGACGCCGTCACGCGAGGAGTCCGACGCCGATCAAGCCACGGAACAGTGGCAAGAGGAACCGCCGTTTCCGGTGGTGCCCGAGCGCAACTTCGAGGATCAGCGCATGACGCTGTACGCGCTGCTGGTGGCGGCCATCGTACTGCCGTGCGTGTACGTCGCGCTCACCGCCCTCACCGATTTCCACGCCCGCGAAGCCGATGCCGGCAACGCGGACGCGCGCAATGCGCGCGTCGCCGAGGAACACGCGCTCAAGGTGTTCGATCTCAACGTGACGCTCAACGAACGCATCGTCGATCTGCTCGACGGGCTGGACGCCGAAGGCATCCGCGCCGTCAGGGCGCGTCGATCCATCAGCGCTTAAAGGCGATGAGCGGCGGCTATCAGCAGGTCGCCGCCGCGTCGGTGTTCGGGGGCCGGACGGCAAGTTGCTCGCCACCAGCCGCGCCTATCCCGTGCCCGATATCACCATCGCCGCGCGTGAGGACTTCAGCGGCATGCGCAGCGCACGGTCGATCGAACAGGTCTCAGGTCTCGCGCGTGATGATGGGCTGCGTGGCGGGCGAAGCAGTGTTCAACACGGCGGTCGCGCGGCGCGCGCCGAACAGGAGGCGTAGGACCGCTGGCAGGTCGAAGCGTCGATGCGCCGCTCGATTGAATCCGCGTACCGGCAGGCGCGCAAGATGGAAGCGCTCGGTAATCTGGTCGGCAGCCTCGCGCACGACTTCAACAATCTGCTGATGATCGTCTCCACCAACGTGCAGATCGAGCGGCGGCGCGGCGCGTCCGGGCTCGACCGCGAACTTACCGCGATGGAACGCGCGCTCAAGAGCGGCCAGTCGCTCACGCGCCAGTTGCTTGGCGTCGCGCGCAAGCAGCCGTTGCGCATGGAGACCATCGCGATCGGCAAATGGGTGCCGGCGGGCCGCGAACTGCTGCGCGTGGCGCTCGGCACGAAAATCGCGCTGAATGTGGAAGTGGTGGCGGATGTGTGGGCGATCCGCGTCGATCCCGCCGAACTGGATCTGGCGCTCATCAGCTCATCAATTTCGCCGTGAACACGCGCGACGCGATGCCGAACGGTGGCACCTTCACCGTACGCGCGGACAACGTGCGCTTCCGTCACGAGGACGGCTTTCCGATCACCGGCGACTACGTGCAACTATCGCTGGAAGACACCGGCATCGGCATGAGTTAGGAAGTGCTCGGCCGCGCATTCGAGCCGCTCTTCACGACCAAGCCGAAGGGCATAGGCACGGGACTCGGCCTGCCGCAGGTGTTCGCGTTCTGCGAGCGCGCGGGCGGTCTTGCGACCATCGATAGCGCGATCGGCGCGGGTACGGCGGTGCGGCTCTATCTGCCGCGCGCGGCGGCGGGTGCGGCGGGCACGGTGGTCGAGGAAGCGCCGCGCGCGCCGCAAAAGAAGGAGATTCAGGGCCTGCGCGTACTGCTGGTCGAAGACAACGAGGAAGTCGCCGCCGGCACGAAGCGCTGCTCACGGATGATGGGCCACCATGTCACCTACGTCTTCAACGCGGATACCGCCGTGAACGTGCTCGAAGATGCGCGCGCGGCGTGGCGGGAAGGTGCGTTGCGACGTGAGGTCGCATAGATGATTGTTTCACCTGCTAGCACAGGGGTA
>LFJI01000008.1 GCA_001235855.1 Candidatus Burkholderia brachyanthoides | reverse complement strand
TGGGCGGGTGTCGGCGTCTTGAGCATGATGCTCACATTTAACGACAAAGCCCTGGGGCAGGGCTTTGTCAGCAGTCTGAATGGCAGCCTCCGTGTGGTTGCCAGTTGCCATTTTTTTTATTGCCCGGTGCGTCTGGCCCATTGTGCGATTGCATCGGCGTAAAAGGGGAGTCGAGCCATTCCGTTTCCGCCGTCTCGATCCCAAGCAAGAGAGGGCATCGAGCGGCGCATCGCGGTCCAGCACGGCGGCGCCAGTTTTCTCCGTCGCCATTGTTGACGACGGGCAAATGCAGATACGACGGCGTCGGCGCGCGTGCTCTGCCATACCGGCGGCTCGTCCGAATGCATGCCGAAGTGCGCGAGTGTGGCGAGGATTTCATCGGTGGCGCCGGGGACGGAGCGCGGTTCGTCCACATCTTCGATGCGCACGATCTAGCTTCCGCCCTGCGCACACGCATCCAGGAAACTCGCGAGCGCGCTGACGAGCGAACCCGCGTGCAGCAGGCCGGTGGGCGAGGGCGCGAGCGGCCGCGATAGGTCATCGGCGAGGCTTATGCCACCCGGCCGACTTTGGCGTCCGGGTGGCACGCGGGGCACGTTTCGCCCGGCTTGTAGAACGGCGACTCCTGATCCGCGACGCTCACCACCGCGCGGCAGCCGAAGCACTGCGCGGTCTCGGTCGGCTGAAGATTCGAGTCGAGCGCCGTGCGGTAATCGAACACGAAGCACTCGCCTTTGTAATGCGCGCCGCCCACTTCCTCGAAGTATTTGAGAATGCCGCCCTCGAGTTGATAGACGTGGTCGATGCCCACTTCCTTCATGTGAATCGCGGCCTTCTCGCAGCGGATGCCGCCTGTGCAGAACGACACGATCGTCTTGCCTTCCAGATCGGCGCGATTGTGCTCGATCACTTCCGGAAACTCATTGAATTTCGTGATGCGGTAATCGAGTGCGTTCTCGAAGGTGCCGACATCGACTTCGAATGCATTGCGCGTGTCGAGCATGACGACCGGACGGCCTTCGTCGTCGTGGCCGCGATCGAGCCAGCCTTTGAGCGTGGGTGCATCGACGAAGGGCGCGCGGCCGAGTTCCGGCTTGATGGCGGGCTTTTTCATCGTGATGATTTCGCGCTTGAGCTTGACCAGCATACAGCGGAACGGCTGCTTCGCGGACAGGCTTTCCTTGAACTGCAGATCGGCGAAACGGCCACCGAACAGCGCGTCGGTGCGCACGTAGTCGATGAATTCGCGCACTTGCGGAACCGGCCCCGCGATGAACAGGTTGATGCCCTCCAGTGCCAGCAGGATCGTGCCCTTGAGTCCGAGCGTGTTGCAGCGTTCGGTGACGAGCGGCCGCCAGGCGGGGCCGTCTTCGATGGTGACGAATTTGTAGGCTGAGAGGTTCAGAATGTTCATGTTCGACGGATGCTGCGTGCAGCGATTACGGGTAAAAATGCGGACGGAGAATGTCCCGCGAAACCCGTATTATCCCGCAAACGGCTCGCGTTTTCGCCCGTTTCGCCAGCGCGCCTCGCGAGCCCTTGCGCGCGCGCAATTTCAAACGCTTTCAAAACCTTATCCGTTCGGCCAATGCGCCGTTTCAGGGCGCGATTCGGACCGATTCCGCCACGGGCCCTATGTACAATACCGCCATGTCAGATCCCCACTTCGTTCATCTCCGCGTCCACTCCGAATTTTCGATCGCCGACGGCATCGTGCGGCTGGACGACGTCGTCGACGCTGCCGCGAAAGACGGCCAGGGCGCACTCGCGCTGACCGATCTCGGCAACGCTTTCGGTCTCGTGCGCTTCTACAAGGAAGCGCGCGGCAAGGGCGTCAAGCCGATCGCCGGCTGCGACGTGTGGATAACCAACCCGTCCGACCGCGACAAGCCTTCCCGTTTGCTATTGCTGGTGCGCGACAAGCAGGGTTACCTCAACTTGTGCGAATTGTTGAGCCGCGCGTGGCTGACGAACCAGTATCGTGGCCGCCCCGAAGTCATGGCCGAATGGTTCGAAGCCGGGCTCGCTGGCGGCCTGCTCGCGCTCTCGGGTACGCAAAGCGGCAATATCGGCATGGCGCTCGCGGCCGGCAACGCGGCCAGTGCGCAACGCCATGCTGAGCGCTGGGCCGAGCTGTTCCCGAACGCGTTCTATATCGAACTGCAACGCGCGGGCCAGCCGGGCGAACAGACGTATGTGCAGGAGGCCGTGAAGCTCGCCGCCAAGCTCAAGCTGCCGGTGGTCGCCACGCATCCGCTGCAATTCATGACGCCAGACGACTTCACCGCGCACGAAGCGCGCGTGTGCATTTCCGAGGGCGATATCCTCGCGAATCCGCGCCGGCAGAAGCGCTTCAGTCAGGATCAGTTTTTCCGTACGCAGGACGAGATGTGCGCGCTGTTCGCGGACATTCCGTCGGCGCTGGTGAACACCGTCGAGATCGCCAAGCGCTGCAATCTCACGCTCGAACTCGGCAAGCCGAAGCTGCCGCTCTTTCCCACGCCCGATGGCCTGTCGCTCGACGACTACCTCGTGCAGTTGTCGAAGGAAGGGCTCGAAGTCCGTCTGCAGCAGCTTTATCCGAACGGAGCCGAACGCGATGCGCAGCGCGAGACGTATTACGCGCGCCTCGAATTCGAGTGCGGCACTATCATCAAGATGGGTTTTCCGGGCTACTTCCTGATCGTCGCCGACTTCATCATGTGGGCGAAGAACAATGGCGTGCCGGTCGGTCCGGGTCGCGGTTCGGGCGCGGGCTCGCTGGTCGCGTATGCGCTCGGCATCACCGATCTCGATCCGCTGCGCTACAACCTGCTGTTTGAGCGCTTCCTGAACCCGGAACGCGTATCGATGCCCGACTTCGACATCGACTTCTGCCAGGAAGGGCGCGACCGCGTCATCCAGTACGTGAAGGGCAAGTACGGCGCGGATGCCGTCTCGCAGATCGCCACCTTTGGCACGATGGCGGCGAAAGCGGCGGTGCGCGATATCGGCCGCGTGCTCGATCTCGGCTACATGTTCACGGACGGCGTCGCCAAGCTCATTCCGTTCAAGCCGGGCAAGCACGTGACCATCGCGGATGCGATGAAGGAAGAGCCGACGCTGCAGGAACGCTTCGACTCCGAAGACGAAGTGCATCAGCTTCTCGAACTCGCGCAGCGCGTGGAAGGGCTCACGCGTAACGTTGGCATGCACGCGGGCGGCGTGCTGATCGCGCCGGGCAAGCTCACGGATTTTTGCCCGCTCTATACGCAGGGCGAGGACGGCGAGGGCGAGGACGGCGGCGTCGTCAGCCAGTACGACAAGGACGATGTGGAAGCCATCGGCCTCGTCAAGTTCGACTTTCTGGGCCTGACCACGCTCACCATTCTCGACTGGGCCGAGCGCTATATCCGCCGTCTCGATCCGTCGAAGAAGGACTGGAATCTCGCGCAGGTACCGCTCGACGATCCCGCATCGTTCACGATCCTGAAGAAGGCGAACACCATCGCCGTGTTCCAGCTCGAATCCCGCGGCATGCAGGGCATGCTGAAGGACGCGCAGCCGGACCGCTTCGAGGACATCATCGCGCTGGTGGCGCTGTATCGCCCCGGCCCGATGGACCTGATTCCTTCGTTCTGCGCGCGCAAGCACGGGCGCGAGATCACCGAGTATCCGGATCCGCGCGTCGAACCTGTCCTGAAAGAGACCTACGGCATCATGGTCTATCAGGAGCAGGTGATGCAGATGGCGCAGATCATCGGCGGCTACTCGCTCGGCGGCGCGGACTTGCTGCGTCGCGCGATGGGCAAGAAGAAGCCCGAGGAAATGGCCAAGCATCGCGAGATTTTCGCGGGAGGTGCGGCCAAGAACGGCCTCACGCGCGAGAAGTCCGACGAGATTTTCGACCTGATGGAGAAATTCGCGGGCTACGGCTTCAACAAGTCGCACGCGGCGGCGTATGCGCTGCTCGCGTACTACACGGCGTGGCTGAAGGCGCATCATCCGGCGGAATTCATGGCGGCCAATATGTCGCTCGCCATGGACGACACCGACAAGGTCAAGATTCTCTTCGAAGATTGCGCGATCAACGGCATGAAAGTGCTGCCGCCGGATATCAATCAATCGGCGTATCGCTTCGAACCGGTCGCTGAGGTGGACGGTTCGCGTTCCAGGAGCATTCGTTATGGCTTGGGCGCGGTCAAGGGCAGTGGGCAGAACGCCATCGAAGAAATTCTGCGCGTGCGCGAAGATGGCAAGTTCACCGATATCTTCGATTTCTGCGAGCGTATCGACCGGCGTGTCGTGAACCGCCGCACGGTGGAAGCGTTGATCCGCGCGGGCGCGCTCGACACGCTTCATGCGAATCGCGCGCAACTGCTGGCGTCGGTGCCGCTCGCGATGGAAACCGCCGATCAGGCCGCCGCCAATGCCATGCAGGCCGGTCTCTTCGATATGGGCGACGCGCCGCTCGCCAAACACGAACTCGTCGATGAACCCGAGTGGTCGGACAAGCGCCGACTGCAGGAGGAGAAGGCCGCGCTCGGCGTCTACCTGTCAGGCCATCTGTTCGATGCGTACAAAGGCGAAGTGCGCCGCTTCGTGCGCCAGAAAATCGGCGAACTGAAGGAAGGGCGCGACAAGCTCGTCGCGGGCGTGATTTCCGCAATACGCACGCAGATGACCCAGCGCGGCAAGATGCTGATCGTCAATCTCGACGACGGCAGCGGCCAGTGCGAAGTGACCGTGTTCAACGAACAGTTCGGAGCGAACAAGGCGCTGTTCAAGGAAGACGAACTGCTCGTCGTGCAGGGCATGGCACGCAACGACGCGTTCACGGGCGGCATCCGCTTCACCGTCGATACCGCGATGGACCTCGAACGCGCGCGCAGCCGTTACGCGCAATCGGTAAAGGTCGAGATGAACGGCAACGCCGATGCCTTGCGTCTGCGTCGCGTGCTCGAAGCGCATGCGGCGGGCGAACCGGCGCAAGCGCCCGTGCCGCGTGACAACGGCAACGGCTGTTCGCGCCTGGCCGCGCCGATTCCGAGCGGCCTGAACGTGAGCATCGTGTATCGCAGCGAGCATGCCGAAGGCGAAGTGCGCCTCGGCGACGCCTGGCGGGTCAAGCCCACCGACGAACTCATCACTGCGTTGCGCGGCGAGTTCGCGGGCAGCGCGATCGAAATCGTCTACTGATGCGCATCGGCATCTCGGCGAACGCGCTGAAGTTTTCCGGCGGCCTCGAACGTTACGCGATGGATCTGGTGCGCGGTTTCGCGCGCGCCGGGTTCGACGGCCGTCGGAAGCCCGCGTTCTTCGCGCGCAAGATCGACCTCGCCTTGCTCGAGATCCGGCTGGTGGAGCCGCATCGCATCAAGGTGTCGTTTCTGCCGGGCAAGCTGCGCGATGCGTATTTCTCGTGGATGCTCAAGCGCGCGCGCAAAAAGGCCAAGGTCGATGTGCTGATCGGCTGCAATCGTGTGGAAGGCTCGGAAATCGCCATTTGCGGCGGCACGCATATCGGCTTTTTGCACGCGACCGGGCGGCGCGAGAAGCGCTCCGACACGCGGCAGATCGCGCTGGAACGGCGCCAGTACGCGCAGGCCGACGTGATCGTCGCGCATTCGGACATGATGCGCGACGAGTTGCGCACGTTATACGGCATCGACGAAGGCAAGATTCGCGTCCTGTATCCGCCGGTCGACGCCATGCGCTTTTCGCCCGTCGATGATGCGCGACGCGCGCGGCTGCGCGAGCAGTTCGGCTTCGGGCGGAACGAAGCCGTGCTGCTGTTTCCGTCGAGCAGCCACGAGCGCAAAGGCTTGCCGCTCATCGAGAAAGCGCTAGCGGGCATGAACGTCGTGATCGCAGTGGCGGGGCGCGCGCCGGAGCATCAAGCGCTGAATGTGCGCTACATCGGGTACGCGAAAAATATCGAGGACGCCTATCGCGCGGCGGATTTCACGATTCTCGCGTCGAGCTACGAGCCGTTCGGGCTGGTAGGCATCGAATCGGTGATGTGCGGCACGCCGGTAATCTTTCCGGCCTGCATCGGCTGCGGCGACGCCATTGCCGACGACGCCAAGCACATCTTCCAATCCGGCGATGTGGCCGATTTGTGCCGCATCGTCGAAGTAGCCGTGCGATCGCCGCGTGAACGCGTATCGGGCGACGCGGTCCGCTACGACGCGCGGATCGATGCCCATGTCGGCGCGCTGATCGAACTGGCGCGCGAGATCGCGGGCAAGCGCTGATTAGCGCGCTTCGTTCATGTGCGCGAGCTTGAGGAAGCGGTAATACACCGTCTGCGCATTGAACAGCGCGATCATGAAGCCGGTCTTGCCGTCCAGAAAGCCGCGCCGCACCACATACGTCCTCACGAACGCCCACGCGCCGCGCGACAGTGCGATGCCGAAGCTCGCCCGCTTGCCCGCCGCATGGCGTTGCCGCGCGCCGGCGGTTGAGTAGGCGTCGAGTTTGCGCAGCATGGCTTCGAAGTCTTCGTAGGAGTAGTGCATCAGCTTGCCGGCGAGACGCGCGACGGGCTTGTCCGTCGAGAGCACGAGGCGTTCGTGCACGAGGTCGTCGGAAAAGCGCGCCGTGCCGCGTCTGAACAGGCGCGGAATCCAGTCTGGATACCAGCCGCTGTGCTTGACCCACGCGCCGCAGAAGCTCGACAGGCGATCGACTGCGTAGACATCGGCTTGCGGTGCGGCGATGGCCGCGTGGATCGATGCCGCGAGTTCGGGCGACACGATCTCGTCCGCGTCGATGGACAGCACCCAGTCGGTGGATAGCGCATCGAGCGCGCGGTTTTTTTGCGGGCCGAAGCCCGGCCAGTCGCGCGCCTCGATCACGCGCGCGCGATGCGCCTGCGCGATGCTCGTCGTGGCATCGGTGCTGCCGCCGTCCACGACGATGATTTCATCGGCGAAGGCGACCGATGCCAGGCATTGCGCAAGGCGGGCTTGCGCGTTGTAGGTGATGAGGGCGATGCCGAGCGTGGGGGCGTTCACGTGTCCTTGATCCGGCGCGCATGGCCGAGGGTCGCGTCGCGGGCGATTTTAGCCGCTCGCGTGCCGATTAGAAAGAGAAAGCTGCGTCAGCCGCGCAGATGCCACTTCACGAAGAAGAACGGCACGAGCAGCCACGCGCATGTCGCGTAGGCGAACATGCGCATCCCAAAGCCTAAGCTCACATCCTTCTTGCCGGCGAGCAGCGCGATTTTTCCGCCAGCAACGCGCGCATCTGGCCGCCGACGCCCACCTTGTCGGCATCGCGTTCCAGTTGATGCGTTTCTCCCGCGCCATTGACGTTCGCCAGCTTGATCCGCGCGACATAGTCCCCCCGGCGTGCGCCACTTGCGCTTGCTCGACAACCCGCCGCGCCGGTACAGCACGAGCGGCTCGTGTAGCGTATGCGCGCCGTGGCTCATGATCGCGCGGAACGCCATGATCTGATCTTCGCCGTAGATGCCCGGCGCGATCGGGCCGAACGCGTCGAACAGGCGCCGCGCCCACGCATGCGACGCGCCGACCAGGTGCGGGCGATCGCTCGACCACGCGTCGAAACTGCGATAGCCATCGAGATCGGTCACGCGCAGCACGCCGTGGGCGTTGCCATCGGCGTCGAGGTCTTGCAGATCGGTCGCGATCAGGTCGTAGCGCCGGCCGCTGTCGAGCCACACGCGCATCACGCGCTCGGGTTTCTCGAAATATCGTCGCCCGCCGCGATGAACAGCATCTCGCCCAACGCGCGCGCTGCGCGCATACTTAGATGCGCGCTGATGCCGAAATTCTTCCCGTTGCGATATAGACGCACCGTATGCGGCCCGCGATAGTCGTGCACGCAGCCTTCGGCTGCGGCGAACGTGCCGTCCGACGATGCATCGTCCGATATGAGGATTTCCAGCGGCGACCAGGTCTGCGACAGCGCCCCGCGAATCGCGTCGGCAACGTTTTTTTCCTGATTGAAGGTAATGAGCAGGAAGCTCGCGAGCGGAACGGTCTGAGTATTTTCCGGTGTTGCTGACATTTCTGATTGGAAGCCTTGCGTACGGTCGGCGGGTCTTGTTGCAGTTGGGTTCGCGCTACAAAAGCGAGGAGTGTACCAAGCGCCACCGATATAATAATAGCGTGGGTTTTTGGGATACGCGTCGGACCCGCCGGCCGCGCCCGTGTCAGGTTCATCGATTTGGAAAAAACGCTGCGTTACCTCATCGCCAGCATGGTTCTGCTGGCGCCCGCAAGCACACTCGTCGTACGGGGCGGAACCGGTTACTGCTTCTTCGTTCTGCTCGCCATCGCGTTGTTCGCCGGATTCAGCAAATCGTTCCGGCTCAAGCCGGGTTTGCTCGTCGCCGCGTATCCGCTCTATACCGTGGCCATGCTGTGTTTCATGGTCTATCTGCCGCTTCAGCAATCGCTCGAGGGCTACTGGTTGCCGCGCGAATTCGACGGCCTGTCGCGCTTCGCGTTTGCGCTGCCGATCTTCCTGCTGCTCGTCAATGTGCCGATCCGGTTTCTCAAGGTGCTCGGCTGGGGCTGCGTGCTCGGCGCCATCGGTGCGGGCGTGTGGGCCGTGGACAGCACGATCCACATGACGGTCACCGATCTGAACCGGCTGGGCAACGACTTCACGAACCCGATTCCCTACGGCAACACGGCGCTGCTGCTCGGCTTCCTTTCCGTGATGACGATCCGCTGGGACATCTATCCCAACGCGCTCACGCGCCGTCTCGGCATCGCGCTGAAAGTGCTGGGTCTGGTGGCGGGCATTTATGCATCGTACCTGTCGGGCACGCGCGGCGGCTGGCTCGCGATTCCGCTGTTTCTCGTGCTGTGCCTGCTCAACTTCGGCTGGATCAGGCGCGTGCGTCATGTGCTGACGGCGCTTGTCGTGGTGGTGCTGGCGATGGCGCTGCTGCTCGCCTCGCCCATGGGTCGCGAGCGCGTGGAGGCGACGCACAACGACATCGTGCGGCTGTCGCACGGCGGCGGCGCGCCGGACAGTTCCATCGGCGCGCGGCTGCAATTGTGGCGCGCATCGATCCGTCTGTTCGAGGAACATCCGTTGATGGGCGTGGGCAAGGGTCATCTCGAGCCGCAACTGCGTATTCTCGCCAACGAAGGCGAAGTATCGCCGCTGGTGGTCAATCAGCGCGCGCACAGCGAGTTCTTTTCGACCATCGCCGAACTGGGTTCGGCGGGAGTCGTGTGCCTGCTGCTGCTCTATATCGGCCCGATGGTGTATTTCGTGCGTTATCGCAAATCGCCGCATCGCGACGTGTCGACTGCGGCGCACTGCGGAATCGCGGTGTCGGGGTCGGTTATCATCTTTGGTTTGAGCATCGACGTGCTCACGGTGGTGATGAGCACCGCGCTCATCGCGCTGATGTGGGCCGTGCTGCTCGCAATCATCACGCATGACGCCCGCATTCCGCAGGGCAAGCCGAGCCGCGGGCCGATCAGCTGAAAAATCGGGCCGGGACCGGCATTGAGCATCTCGTCCGGCCGGCGACGATATGAATTCGCACCGCGCACCAGCGTCGGGCGAGCGTGGAGATATCCTCTTGAATAAACTAGCAATCTTGCGCAAGCCCATCGGCGGCACCGACGTGTCGTCGCCGGCAGCCGTCATGAAGCGGCTGTGGCCGTACATCCGGCCGCTGCTGGGCATGGTGTTCCTCGGCATCGCGACGATGGGCATCGTCGCCGCGACCGAAGCCGGCATCCCGATGCTGCTCAAACCGCTGCTCGATCATGGCTTCGGCGCGAAGGGCAGCGATCACGCCAAATGGCTCGTGCCGCTCGCGGTCGTCGGCCTCGCGCTGGTGCGCGGCGCAGCGCAGTACGCATCGGGCTATTTTTTGTCGTATGTGTCGAACAAGATCCTGCTACAACTGCGGCTCGAGATGTTCGAGCGCATGATCTACACCAGCGCGGACTTTTTTCAGCGCGAGACGGCGAGCACGGTCATCAATGCGATCGTCTTCGAGGTCAACCAGATTCTCGGCGTGTTGCAGAGCGTGGTCGTCACGCTCGTGCGCGATTTGCTGACCGTCGTGTTTCTGCTCGGCTATCTGTTCATCCTCAACTGGCGGCTGACGCTGATCGTCGCGATCATTCTGCCCGCCATCGGCTGGCTGGTGAGCAAGATCAACCGGCGCCTGCGGCGGCTCAATCGCGAGCATCAGGCGCTGACCAACGAACTATCGTACGTCGTCGAGGAGACGGTCGGCAGCTATAAGGTCGTCAAGGTACACAACGGCGAGCCGTACGAGATCGGCCGTTTCACGGAGATGAGCCACCGCCTGCGCGGCTATGCGATGCGCATGCAGGTGTCCGGCGGTCTCGCGCAACCGCTCACGCAGTTTCTGGCGTCGATTGCGCTTGCCATCGTGCTGACCATCGCGGTCGTGCAGTCGGTCAACGATCAGACCACGGTCGGCGGTTTCGTCGCATTCGTCACGTCGATGCTGCTGGTCATCTCGCCGCTCAAGCATCTGATCGACATCAATCAGCCGATGCAGCGCGGCATGACGGCGGCGGAACTGATCTTCGGCCTGATCGACGAGCCCGCCGAGTCCAAGGGCGGCGGCCGCCGCCTGGACTGCACGCGCGGCGAAGTCGAATTCCGCGACGTGAGCTTTGCCTATTCGGTGGACCGTCCCGCCCTCGATCATGTGTCGTTCAAGGTGGCGCCGGGCGAGATGGTCGCGCTGGCGGGACCGTCGGGCAGCGGCAAGACGACGCTCGTGAATCTGCTGCCGCGTTTCTTCGATCCGCGCGGCGGGCAGGTGCTGGTCGATGGCGTGCCGATCACCGAATACGATCTGCACGACCTGCGCGGCCAGATGGCGATGGTGAGTCAGGACGTCGTGCTGTTCAACGACTCGATCGCCGCGAATGTCGCTTATGGGCAGACGCCGGATCGCGAGCCCGTGATGTCGGCGCTGACGGCGGCCAATCTCGCGGATGTCGTGAACGGTTTGCCCGAGGGCATCGATACGCTGATCGGTGGCAACGGCATGCGTCTGTCGGGCGGCCAGCGTCAGCGTCTGGCGATCGCGCGCGCGATCTACAAGGACGCGCCGATCCTGATCCTCGACGAAGCGACCTCGGCGCTGGATTCCGAGTCGGAGCGCCACGTGCAGGCGGCGCTCGAAACGTTGATGAAGGGACGCACGACGCTGGTCATCGCGCACCGGCTATCGACGATCGAACGCGCCGACCGGATTCTGGTGATGGAAGCTGGGAAGATCGCGCAGCAGGGTAGCCACGCGGAGTTGTTGCGCAAGGGCGGGTTGTATGCGCATCTGCATCGGATTCAGTATCAGCAGCAGGCGGCTTGAGGTTTTTGCGAAGAGGCCGTCGCTTGTTTCAACGCGATCAACCGGCGGCTGATTCGCCCACATACCGGTTCAACCCAGCCAGCACGGCCGGAAAGTCCGCCCTGACCGCTTCGCCGATCTCACGCGCATCGGACCCGTGGACCTCGACCGCGTAGACGACGCGGCACGCTTCGCCGTTTAATCGCTCGATGTGATGTTCGACGTGCACCACCGTCTCGCCAATTCGCGTTTCGTCCACGAAGCGCCGTTCGTCGGCGACCTCGACGAGCAAACTGCGGATGATTTCGCCGTCGGGCAGTTCCATCGCGAACCACGTTCCGGCGCCGAAGTCGCCTTCCATACGAATCGACCGTACGCCTTCGTTCCAGCGCTTCCAGTTGGCGGGGTCGGCCCACGCGCGCCAGATCGCCTGCGCGGTCGCGGCGATGTCTCGATGATAGGAGCGGCTCCAGGACGCGGCGTCGTTCATGATACAAGCCTCCTACATCAATACGATATCGTACTGCTCCTGACTCAGATTCGACTCCACCTGCAACGAAACCGGCTTGCCGATGAAATCCATCAGCATCGCCAGATGTTGCGACTCTTCCTCGAGAAACAGATCGATCACCTGCTGCGACGCCACTACGCGAAATTCGCGCGGGTTGAACTGCCGCGACTCGCGCATGATCTCGCGCAGCACGTCATAGCAGACGGTGCGCGGCGTCTTGACCTGTCCCTTGCCCTGACACGTCGGGCACGGTTCGCACAGCACATGCGCGAGCGACTCCCGCGTACGCTTGCGCGTCATTTCCACGAGCCCGAGTTGTGAAAAGCCGTTGACCGTGACCCGCGTGCGGTCGCGCGACAACGCCTTCTTCAACTCGCCCAGCACCTGATCCCGATGCTCGACATTCTCCATGTCGATGAAATCGATGATGATGATCCCACCCAGATTGCGCAGCCGCAATTGCCGAGCAATGGTATGCGCCGCTTCGAGATTGGTCTTGAAGATGGTGTCGTCGAAATTGCGCGCGCCCACGTAACCGCCCGTGTTCACGTCGATGGTGGTCATCGCCTCGGTTTGGTCGATCATCAGATAGCCACCCGATTTGAGATCGACGCGGCGCGACAGCGCCCGCAAAATCTCCGCTTCGATGTTGTACAGATCGAAGAGCGGCCGCTCGCCGGTGTAGTGATGCAGGCGCGATGCGACCGTCAGCGTGAACTCCGCCGCGAAGTCGGCCAGCATCTGATACGTCTCGCGCGAATCGACCTGAATGCGCGTAGTCTCGTCGTTCACGAAGTCGCGCAGCACGCGTTGCGCGAGGTTCAGGTCCTGATACAGCAGCGTGGTCGGCGGCACGCGCTGCGCCTGCGCGACGATGGTTGCCCAGGTTTTGCGCAGGTAGGCGACGTCGGCCGCGAGTTCTTCGCTCGACGCATCTTCGGCGATGGTCCGTACGATATAGCCGCCTTTCTCGTCGGCGGGCAGCACGGCGGTCAGGCGCGCGCGCACGGCTTCGCGTTCGGCCTCGCTCTCGATCTTCTGCGAGATGCCGATATGCGGCTCCTGCGGGAGATAAACCAGCGTGCGCCTCGCGATGCTCATCTGCGTCGACAGCCGCGCGCCCTTGGTGCCGATCGGGTCTTTCACGACCTGCACCATCAGCGACTGGCCTTCGAAGACGATCTTCTCGATCGGCGTATGCGGCTGCGACCCATGCGTCTCGCCCGCAATGTGCGGATGCCAGATATCGGCCACATGCAGGAACGCGGCGCGCTCCAGACCGATATCGATGAACGCGGACTGCATGCCTGGCAGCACGCGCACGACCTTGCCGAGATACACGTTGCCGACGCGTCCGCGCGACAGCGTGCGCTCGACATGAAGCTCCTGAACGGCGCCTTGCTGAACCAGTGCGACGCGGGATTCCTGCGGTGTGACGTTGATCAGGATTTCTTCGTTCATGGCCTGTTTTAGAACTGGACGCGCGCGCCACGCGCAAGAGTGCTGACGTTTCGAATAGGGGCAGACCCATGATACCCGAATAGGACCCGTCGATTCGCTCGATGAACTCCGCCGCGCGACCCTGAATGCCGTATTCGCCCGCCTTACCGAGCGGTTCGCCGGTGGCGGCGTATCGTTGCAGCGCAGCACGGGCTCGAGCAGCGTGCCTTCGGCATCGACGACGGCGATCGCGGTTAGTACTTCATATCCAGTACTTCATATTCGCGTCCGACGAGGTATTTCGAGCATCGAGACGGCGTCGTTCTCATGTTGAGACTTGCCGAGGATCAGGCCGTTGATGGTCACGGTCGTCGTATCGGCGGTCAGGATCGGCGCGGCCATCAGGCCTGCTTTGAGCAGGCGTGCGCCTTCAGCGCGCAGACGCGCATGACATAGGCATCGGCGGCTTCGGCCGGGCAGCTCCGACTTGTCTTCATTGGGGCGGGGCAGCAGCGGCTCGTAGCGCACGCCGATCTGGCGCAGCAACTCCTGACGGCGGGGACTTTGCGAGGCGGATAAACGAAGAGATAGGGCGGCATCGTCGAGTGGATCTTGAAGTGCACGCGTGCGGCAAGGACGGTGCCGAAATCCAGCTACCGGGTATGCCTCACACGCGATGATAGGGATGATTCTGCGTGATGCTCCACGCGTGGTAAAGCTGTTCGGCGAGCAGCACGCGTACCATGCCGTGCGGCAAGGTCAGGCTCGAGATGCGCAGCATGAGGTCCGCGCGTGCCTTCACGGCGGGGTCGAGCCCGTCCGCGCCGCCGATCGCGAACGCCACATCGCGTCCGTCCTGTTGCCAGCCGGGCAGCGCCTGCGCGAGTTGCATCGTGCTCCAGTCGCGGCCGCGTTCGTCCAGTGCGATCACGCGGGCGTTTTTCGGCAGGGCGGCTTCGAAGCGCTGCTTCTCGGCGGCCATCATGCTTTCGGCGTTACGGCCGGAGGAGCGCTGCTCGGGTTTGATTTCCTTGAGTTCGATGAGCTCGGGCGGCATGCGCTTCGCGTACTCGTCGAAGCCATTCGTGATCCAGTCGGGCATCTTGTGGCCGACGACGAGGATGACGAGCTTCAAGGTCTTACGCGTTGGTCTTGCGCGCCGAGCGCTTGACAGCTGGTTTCGCGTTTTCGTCAGCCGAGACGCGCGCGTCGCCGAACATGTTCGGCGTCTGCAGCTTCACACGCACGGGCTTGTCGCCCCAGACTTCCTCGAGGTTGTAGTACTGGCGCAGCGCCGGTTGCAGGATATGCACGACCGCGTCGCCGCAATCGACCAGCACCCATTCGCCGATCTCTTCGCCTTCCGTGCTGATGATATCGCCACCCGCTTCCTTGACCTTCTCGCGCACGTTGTTGGCGAGCGCCTTGGTCTGCCGGTTCGACGTGCCGCTTGCCACGACCACGCGGTCGAACAGCGACGTCAGGTGGGTCGTGTTGAATACCTTGATGTTTTGCGCCTTGACGTCTTCCAGACCGTCGATGATCGCGCGTTGCAGCTTTTTAATTTCCATAGTTACCGTGTCTTTACTGTGTCCGGTACAGGTGATGTTGAACAATATAGTCCCATACGGCCGATGGGACCTGAGCGCGTGCGTCCGTCGCGCCGCTCATGGTTTGCGCCTCGTCGCGGATCGCGGTCGCCGAGATGTCCATCAGCAGCCGCTCGTCGATCAGCATATGGCCGTGCGTGCTCGCGCGCAGCGTCGCGGGCGGGGCGCGGCGCGCCGCGAGTTCGGCCGCGACCGGTTCCGGCAGCGTCGCCACATCAAAGCCCGCGCGCGTTTCCACGCAGACGTGCGCATGGTCGAACAATTCCTTCCACCGATGCCACGAATTCAGCTTCACCAGCTGATCCGCACCCATCAGCAGCGAGATCGACGCATCCGCGCCTTCGCGTTTACGCCAGCGGGCGAGAGTATCGACGGTATAGGTGTCGCCCTGGCGATCGATTTCGTCGGTGGCGACGGTCACGCGCACGCCGTCCAGATCGAGCGATTCGGCCGCCGCGCGCGTCATCGCCAGACGATGCGCGGGCGCGGAGACCCCCGCCTTCTGCCACGGCTGGCCGGCGGGCAGCAGCACCAGTTCGGTCAACTGCAGGAGTTCGGTGAATCGTCGCGCGAGCACGAGGTGGCCGTTGTGGATCGGGTCGAAGGTGCCGCCGAGCAGGCCGACGCGTTTTTCGCACGGAGCCGGGTCTGCCGTGGACGCCGGAATTGGGTTCACAGCCATTCGCGTTGCACCAGAAAATCGGAGTACAGGCGCGCCTCGGGCGTGTTCGGCTCGGGTTTCCAGTCGTAGCGCCAGTTCGCCGACGGTGGCATCGACATGAGGATGGATTCCGTGCGGCCGCTGCTCTGCAGACCGAAATGCGTGCCACGATCCCACACCAGATTGAACTCGACGTAGCGTCCGCGCCGGTAGGCCTGAAATTCGCGTTCGTGCTCTGTGTAAGGCGTGTCGCGGCGCTTCTCGATGATCGGCAAGTAGGCCTCGAGCAACGCGTCGCCGACGCTTTTCACCATCGCGAACGAGCGCTCGAAGCCCGGCTCCGAGAAATCGTCGAAGAAAATGCCGCCGATGCCGCGCTGCTCGTTGCGATGCTTCAAATAAAAGTACTCGTCGCACCACGTCTTGAAGCGCGGGTACAACGCCGCGCCGAACGGTTCGAGCGCATCGCGGCAGGTCTGATGAAAGTGCCGCGCGTCATCCTCGTAGCCGTAAATCGGCGTGAGATCCATGCCGCCGCCGAACCAGAAAATCGGCGCTTCGCCTCCCTTGATGGCGATCAGCATGCGCACGTTCATATGCACGGTGGGGCAGTGCGGATTGCGCGGATGCATCACGAGCGATACGCCCATCGCCTCGAACCCGCGCCCCACCAGTTGCGGCCGCGCCGCGCTCGCGGACGGCGGTAGCGCGTCGCCCTGCACGTCCGAAAAGCCGATGCCGCCACGCTCGAAGAAAGCGCCGTTCTCCAGCATCTGCGTGACGCCGCCGCCACGCAGATGCTCGCCTGGCTCGCGTGCCCAGGCGTCGGTGGTGAAAGCGGTGCCGTCGAAGCTGCCGAGCGCATCGGCGATGCGCGTCTGCAGGCCCGTCAGATAGGCGCGGACGGCTGCGATATCGTGGGTTGCGTCGTCGTGTTGGCGTGCGTTCGGTTCGCCCATCGATTGCTGCGGTGCGCTCTATGAGCGCGTGAAAATTCACCATTCTGAAAAGGCGCTGCCGGACACGGCGGTCCGGCAGCGCGATGATCCAGCCCGACCTGCGGCCTGCTTAGCCGTGGCGCTCCGACTGTTTGCGGTTCACGGCCCGGTAGCCGATGTCGCGGCGATACTGCATGCCGTCGAACGAGATCTGATTCACCGTATCGTAGACCACGGACTGCGAGCCGCGCACCGAATCCGCCAGTCCGACCACGCACAGCACGCGGCCGCCGGAGGTGGTCAGCTTGCCGTCCGCGAGTGTAGTCCCGGCGTGGAAGATGACGGAATTCTCGGTTTCCGCAGGGATGCCGTTGATGCGGTCGCCACGGCGCGGCGTCTCGGGGTAATTGTGCGCGGCCAGCACCACGCCCAGCGCCGTGCGGCGGTCCCAGTCGAGTTCCGCGCCGTCCAGCTTGCCGTCGATCGCCATTTCCACCACCTTCGAGAAATCGCCCTTCAGGCGCGCCATGATTGGCTGCGTTTCCGGGTCGCCCATGCGGCAGTTGAATTCGAGCGTCTTCGGGTTGCCGTTGGCGTCGATCATCAGGCCCGCATACAGAAAGCCGGTGTAGCGGATGCCTTCGTTCTCCATGCCGCGTACCGTCGGCAGGATGATTTCGCGCATCACGCGGGCGTGCAGTTGCGGCGTGACGATCGGCGCGGGCGAATACGCGCCCATGCCGCCGGTGTTCGGACCCTTGTCGCCGTCGAGCAAGCGCTTGTGATCCTGGCTCGATGCGAGCGGCAGCACATTCTTGCCGTCCACCATCACGATGAAACTGGCTTCCTCGCCCGTGAGGAATTCCTCGATCACGATGCGCGCGCCCGCATCGCCCAGTTTATTGTCAGAGAGCATGGAATCGACGGCGGCGTGCGCTTCTTCCAGCGACATCGCCACCACCACGCCCTTGCCGGCGGCCAGTCCGTCAGCCTTGGTGACGATCGGGGCGCCCTTGGCGTCGATGCAGGCGTGCGCCGCGGCAATATCGGTAAAGGTTTCGTACTCGGCCGTCGGGATCGCGTGACGCTTCATGAACGCTTTGGCGAAGTCCTTCGAGCTTTCGAGTTGCGCGGCTTCCCTGGTCGGCCCGAAGACTTTCAGCCCACGCGAGCGGAACAGATTGACGATGCCCGCTGCGAGCGGCGCTTCCGGCCCCACGACCGTCAGCGCAACGTGCTCACGCTCGACGAAATCCGCCAGCGTCGCCGGATCGGTGATGTCGAGATTGCGCAGACGTTCGTCCTGCGCGGTGCCGCCGTTGCCCGGCGCGACGTAGACGATCTGCACGCGTGGCGATTGCGCGAGCTTCCAGGCCAGCGCGTGTTCGCGGCCGCCGGAACCGACGACGAGTAACTTCATGTGAATCCCCGAATTGACCAAATGCGGCTGAAATAAATACGATGGCGCGCACGACACGGCGCGATGGACAGCGCTGCGCGCGGCGAGCGTCGTCACGACCGGTGGAAGGCGGCTCGCGCTGACTGCTGCTGCGTCACGCGCCTTCGGGCGGTCCTGGCATTACGTGCTTCGATGCGCAGTCCGCGCTCGATTCGGAGCGAAAGGCGTTCCCGCGGCGCGCATGCCCATGTGCGCCGCGCCGCGCGGGAGGGCGCTTATGCTTATTCCTCGTCGATGACGACGTTGGTGTAGACCTGCTGCACGTCGTCGAGGTTTTCGAGTGCGTCGAGGAGTTTCTGCATCTTCATGGCGTTGTCGCCGGCGAATTCGACTTCGGTCTGCGGCTTCATCGTCACTTCGGCGAGTTCGGCCTTGAAACCCGCGGCTTCGAGCGCGTCCTTCACCTTCTGAAAGTCGTTCGGCGGCGAGATCACTTCGATACTGCCGTCTTCGTTGGTCACGACGTCGTCCGCGCCGGCTTCGAGCGCGGCGTCCATCAGCTTGTCTTCGGGCGTGCCGGGCGCGAACAGGAACTGGCCGACGTGATCAAACATGAACGACACCGAGCCGTCCGTGCCTGTGTTGCCGCCGAACTTCGAGAACGCGTGGCGCACTTCCGCGACGGTGCGGGTGCGGTTGTCGGTCATGGTGTCGACGATGATCGCCGCGCCGCTGATGCCGTAGCCTTCGTAACGAATTTCTTCGTAGTTTGCGGCGTCCACGCCGCCGACGCCGCGCTGGATCGCGCGGTTGATGTTGTCTTTGGGCATGTTGGCGTCGTACGCCTTGTCGACGGCCAGGCGCAGGCGCGGATTCGTGTCGATTTCACCGCCGCCCAGCCGGGCCGCGACCTGAATTTCCTTGATCAGGCGTGTCCAGACCTTGCCTTTCTTCGTGTCGGCCGCGGCTTTCTTATGCTTGATGTTGGCCCATTTCGAATGACCCGCCATTACCTTTCTCCGTCGTGCGCAACGCTTGGGCGGCGCTATAAAGTGCTGTGATTCGTGCCGTGCAGCTTCGATGAAGCCGAAAAGATTCGTGTGGTTTCGTGCGAGTGGTGGTGCGTGCTTGATTGCACCGCCGCCGGTGGCCCAGCTCGCGCGACTTTTTCGCCGCGCCGTCCGACCGATTAGAAATAAAATTTTATCATGTCGGCGCACGGGCATGGGCCTGCCCGCGCCGTTTCATCCGGAAAAAACGCCGCAAACCGTCCGAATCGGATGGAAAACGCGCCGGATTCGCCCAAAACGGCTGCGCGGCGGCCGGGTCACGTTTAGCAAAACAATCGAAACAATCTAAACCTGATGATGCAGGTGGCGCATCAATTTTTCGTGCTGAACAGGCGGTCGCCTGCATCGCCCAGGCCGGGGACGATATACGCGTGATTGTTCAGATGCGAATCCAGCGACGCCACATACAGCTTCACGTCCGGGTGCGCATCCTGAAACACCTTCACGCTTTCGGGCGCTACCACCAGCGCGACGAACACGATGTTCTCGCCCCGCACGTTGCGGCGCTTCATTCGACGGCGTGCACGGCGGAGTAGCCGGTCGCGACCATCGGATCGCACAGGATGAACATGCGCTCCTCCAGATCCGGCGGGAGGCGCACGAGATATTCCACCGGCCGGTGATCCTCCGCGCGATACACGTCGATATGCCCGACCCGCGCCGACGGAATCAGATCGAGCAGGCCGTCCGACATGCCGATGCCCGCGCGCAGCACCGGCACGATCGCGAGCTTCTTGCCGGCGATTACCGGCGCGTCGGTCTCGACGAGCGGCGTTTCCACGCGCTTGGTCGTGAGCGGCAGATTGCGCGTGATCTCGTAGCCCATCGGCAGCGTGATTTCGCGCAGCAATTCGCGGAACGGAACGTGCGCGTGGACGTATCCTTGTCGCGCATGTGCGTGAGCTTGTTCTGGATCAGCGGGTGATCGGTGATGAACAGATTGGGGAAGCGGCTGTCTTGTTTCATGGGTCGCGCGCGATGCGCGTCCTGCTCGGGTGATGGGCGCCGTGTCCGCTCACGCGATGGCGTGCAACGCGTGAGCGGATAATGGTGACAGTTTCGCGCGAAGCGGCCTCCGACGTTGCCGCCCCGATTCTTCTAGAATGAGCGAGAGGCGTCTCGACGCTCGAATACGACGAACAGCATCGCAAACGACACGGGAGGAATGACTGATGGACATGGGAATCGCGGGGCGCACGGCGCTCGTCTGCGCGGCGAGCAAGGGGCTCGGACGCGGGTTGCGCCGAGGCGCTCGCCACCGAAGGCGTGAATCTGGTGATCACCGCGCGCACGTCAGAAACGCTCGAAGCGACGGCCACGCATATCCGCGCCACTTACGGCGTGACCGTGGCGACCGTCGCCAGCGACATAACCACGCCCGCCGCCACGCCGCCGCGCTCGCCGCCTGTCCGCAGCCGGACATCCTCGTGAACAACGCGGGCGGACCGCCGCCAGGCGACTTCCGCACGTTCATGCACGAGATGTGGATCAAGGCGCTCGAATGCAACATGCTCACGCCGATCGAACTGATGAAGGCGACCATTGACGTGCTCGGTCTCTCCAACGGCGCGCGGTCGGGGCTCACCGGTTTCGTCGCCGGCGTGACCATCAACAATATTCTGCCGGGCACCTTCGATACCGACCGCATCGCCGTGACCATGGAGGCGCAGGCGAAGGCGCAGAACATCTCCATCGACGAAGTGCGCGAACGCCGCGCGCAGAGTCTGCCGGCCGGGCGCTTTGGCAACGCGGAGGAATTCGGCAAGGCTTGCGCGTTCCTGTGCAGCGTGCATGCAGGCTACATCACCGGTCAGAACCTGCTGATCGATGGCGGCGCTTATCCGGGCACGTATTGAGCGAGGCCGACATGAGCACACGCGTCGCGCTGATCGTGCACGACATGAAGAAGGACGACATCGTCAGACTCGCGGGCGAGTTCACGGACACGCTCGCACAGTGCGAACTCGTCGCCACCGGCACGACCGGCTCGCGGATTGCGGCCGCGCACGGGCTGACGGTCGAACGCAAGCTGTCCGGCCCGCACGGCGGCGATTTGCAGATCGGCGCGGAACTGGCGGAAGGGTGCGTGAACATCGTGATCTTTCTGCGCGACCCGATGACGCCGCACCCGCACGAGCCGGACATTAACGCATTAACGCGCTCGTGCGCGCGTGCGACGTGCATAAATGTGCCGTGCGCGACCAACATCGCGACGGCGCGCATGATTCTCGACGATCTTCGTCTGCGCTTTGCGCGGGCGTCCTGATACACGTGATACACGCACACAAGGAGATGAACGAGTGATGACCAAGGCAATCCGTTTCGACAAGGCAGGCGGCCCGGAGGTGATGAAGTGGGTCGACGTGGACGTGGGCGAGCCGGGCAAGGGCGAAGTCCGCGTGAAGCATCATGCGGTGGGACTGAATTTCATCGACGTGTATTTCCGCACCGGTCTCTATCCGATGCCGCTGCCCGGCGGCCTCGGCATGGAAGCGGCAGGCGAAGTGACGGCGGTGGGCGAAGGCGTCACCCAGTTCAAGCCGGGCGATCGCGTCGCCTATGCGTCGCGTCCGCCGGGCGCATATGCGCAGGAGCGCGTGATGTCGGCGGACTACGTCGTCAAGCTGCCCGATTCGATCGGCTATGGCGATGCCGCGTCGATCATGCTGCAGGGCCTGACCGTGCAGTATCTGCTGCGCCGCACTTATCGCGTGAAAGCGGGCGATACCGTGCTGATCCACGCGGCGGCGGGCGGCGTCGGCATGCTCGCGTGCCAGTGGGCGAAGGCGCTCGGCGCGACCGTGATCGGCACCGTCGGTTCGGACGAGAAAGCGGAACTCGCGAAGGCGCACGGCTGCGATTACCCGATCGTCTATACGCGCGAAAACTTCACGCAGCGCGTGCGCGAGATCACCAATGGCGCGGGTGTGCCCGTGGTCTACGATTCGATCGGCAAGGACACGTACGTCGCCTCGCTCGATTGCCTCGCGCCGCTCGGCCTGTTCGTGAGCTTCGGCAATTCGTCGGGCCTGTTGCCGCCGATCGATTCGTCGGAGTTCGCCGGGCGCGGCTCGCTGTACTTCACGCGGCCCACGCTGTTCAGCTACATCGCCAAGCGCACCGATCTCGATACGATGGCGGCGGAACTGTTCGATGTCGTGGCCTCGGGCAAGGTGAAGACGAACGTGCGTCAGCGCTACGCGTTGTCCGAGGCCGCGAAGGCGCATGAAGACCTCGAGGCGCGCAAGACGACCGGTTCGACGATTTTCCTGCCGTAACTAACCGTCGCCGTCACTGCACAGCGCACCGGGACGGTTCGTCACGACAACCCAACTAGAAACGAACGAGCCGTCTTTCACTGTCGTCCTGATCGAGGACGAAAAGCAGATTCGCCGCTTCATGCGTGTGTCCCTCGAGGCGCAGGGCCTGACTGTGCACAAAGCCGAAACCGGCGAGCAAGGTCTCGTCGAAGCGGCGACGCGCAAGCCCGATCTCGTGATCGTCGATCTCGGCTTGCCGGATACCGACGGCATCGACGTGATCCGCGAACTGCGCGGCTGGACCGAGGTGCCGATGATCGTGCTGTCGGCGCGCACGCAGGAAGAAAAGAAGGTCGCCGCGCTCGATTCGGGCGCCGACGATTATCTGACCAAGCCCTTCGGTGTCTCGGAGTTGATGGCGCGGATTCGCGCACATCTGCGGCGGCGCAATCAGGCGGTGGCGAGCGAGACGCCGGTCGTCACGTTCGGCGAGGTGAGCGTCAATCTGGCGATGCGCCGCGTCACGCGAAACGGCGAAAACGTACATCTGACGCCGATCGAATACCGGCTGCTCTCAACGCTCGTGCGGCACGCGGGGCGCGTGCTCACGCATCGGCAATTACTGGTGGAAGTGTGGGGGCCGTCGCATGTCGAAAGCCCGCACTATCTGCGCATCTACATGGAGCATCTGCGGCAAAAGCTCGAGCGCGATGCCGCGCAGCCGGAGCATATCGTCACGGAAACGGGCGTGGGGTATCGGCGCTCGGAGCGAACTGAGCGTGTTCGCCGCGCGTGTCGCGTGTGACTTCAGGCGGACACGGGCGTGAACTGTGCGCCGGTCAACGCCTCCGCGAGCGGCATGTGACCGCCGACCAGGCCGATGGTCCGGTTCCGCACGTCATATGTCATACGGCGCAAGGCAAGTTCCGCGACGTCCGCGCGCGATACCGGCGGCATGAATTCCGTGTCCTCGTCCGCCAGCGCGATGCTGCCGCGCGCTGCGTCGTCCGACAGCGGCCCGGGACGCAGAATCGCATAGGGGGGCACGCCGCGCCGCACGACGTAGGCATCGGCTTCGCGCTTCATCCGCGAATAGTGGCGCAACGACAGCGGATTGCGTTCCGGGCGATACGCCGACATCGCGCTCACCACGATCAACTGATGCACGCGGCGGCGCTTCGCATAATCGGCGGTGCGCATCACCGCGTCGCGATCGATCTCGCGTTCCTCGCGCACGCCTTCGGTCTCGGCGGAACCGGCGGCTACATGGCACGCGTGATGTCATCGAACGTGTGGGAAAAATTCGTGGGCCAGCTCGCCGAGCGCGATCTCCACGCCCATCGCGGCGAGTTCGCTTTTATGCGCGGATTTGCGCAGCAGCGCGCGAAACGGCACGACTTCCTCGTGCAGGCGTTGCGCAATGAGTCGGACCGTGCGGCCATGCGCGACGATCAGCAGAACTTTCATGGCGGTCATTCGAGTTCGCTCCCGGACGGTGGGGACGAGACACGGTAAGAGGCCAGTTCAAAAACCTATTCAGCATGGTTGAAGACGTTCCAACAGACGAGTGAGCCGCCGAGTTTCAAGAATGCTTCGTGAAT
>LFJI01000079.1 GCA_001235855.1 Candidatus Burkholderia brachyanthoides | reverse complement strand
ACGCCAGCGCCGGGTTGCTGCTTACGCCGAACCATGAAATCGGAAAAGTCCCTTGCATTCGCGCCCGACCCGCAGACATGAATGGCTGACGAAGCGCGATCGCCAGAGACGCGCCTGGTCGGACGCGTGCGCTTTTAATGGGGCGCCAGTTCGCTCGCCGCGCGCGCGAGGCGTGTGACTTCTTCCCAGTTCTGCGCGGCCAGCGCCGCTTTCGGCGTCAACCACGAACCGCCCACGCACACCACATTCGGTTGCGCCAGGAAGTTGGCCGCCGTCTCGGCCGTGATGCCGCCGGTCGGGCAGAACTTGAGGTTCGGGAACGGACCGTAGAACGCCTGCAGCATCGGAATGCCGCCCGCCTGTTGCGCCGGGAAAAACTTGACGATCTCATAGCCCAGTTCCATCGCGGTGATGATGTCGCTCGGCGTCATCACGCCCGGCAGCAGCGGCAAGCCCGCATCCTGCGCGGCCTTGTGCATGATGTTCTTGGTCAAACCTGGCGACACGCCGAACTGCGCGCCCGCCTTCTTCGCCTGCGCGCAATGCTCCGGCTTCGTGATCGTGCCGACGCCGACCACGATATCGTCCGCCATCTGGCTCGCTCGCTCGATCGCAGCGATACCCGCCGGCGTGCGCAGCGTGATTTCCAGCACCTTCATGCCGCCCGCATGCAGCGCGCGCGACACGTGTTCGCCCTGCTCGACCGTTTCGAAAGCCAGCACCGGAATCACCGGACCGAGACGCACGATTTCGCTTACCGTTTTCATCGATATAACTCCTGTTTTATGCGGCGGCGCGTGAGACAGACGCCGCCGCAGGTTTCTCGTTCGTGTCAGTGATGCACCGCATGCGCCTTGTTCAGCGCCGATGCCGCCGCGCCGCTGTCCGCGTTCGATGCGCCGATCAGCGCGCCGAACACTGACGCGCCCTCTTCCGCCGGCAACGCCGCGCTGCGGAACACGCCGAACAGTTCGCGGCCGAATCCCGCTTCGTTGTCCGTCTGATTGCGCGGCGCTTCGATTTCGCGCGATGCCCATTCGTTCGCGTCGATCTCGACGTCGAGCAGGCCGGCGGGCGCATCGATCACGATGGTGTCACCGGTGCGGACCTTGCCGAGCGGGCCTTGCAGCAGCGCTTCGGGCGATACGTGGATCACCGCCAGCACCTTGCCCGACGCGCCCGACATGCGGCCGTCCGTCACCAGCGCCACATGGAAGCCCTGGTCCTGCAATACGCCCAGAAGCGGCGTCAACCGATGCAGTTCCGGCATGCCGTTCGCGCGCGCGCCCTGAAAGCGCACGACCGCGACGAAATCGCGCTTCAGCTCGCCCTTGTCGAAGGCTTCCTGCACTTCTTCCTGCGAATTGAAGACGATCGCTGGCGCCTCTACCACGCGATGCTCGGGTGCCACCGCCGAAATCTTGATCACGCCGCGGCCGAGCTTGCCCTGCATCAAACGCAGGCCGCCGTCCGCCTGGAACGGTTTGCCGATGCCGCGCAGCACCTTGGTATCGTGGCTTTCGGCCGTGCCATCGACCCATTGCACCTTTCCGTCGATGAGCTTCGGCTCCTTCATGTAATGCGACAGCCCGTGGCCCGCGACCGTCTGCACGTCTTCGTGCAACAGGCCGCCTTCGAGCAGATTGCGCACGAGAAACGCGACGCCGCCCGCCGCGTGGAAGTGGTTCACGTCAGCCTTGCCGTTCGGATAGATCTTCGCGAGCAGCGGCACGACTTGCGACAGATCGTCGAAATCGTTCCAGTCGATAACGATGCCCGCCGCGCGCGCGATCGCCACGAGGTGCAGCGTGTGATTGGTCGAGCCGCCCGTCGCCAGCAGCGCGACGATGCCGTTGACGATCGCCCGCTCGTCGACCACATGGCCGATCGGCACGTAATTGCCGCGCTCGTGCGTGAGATCGAGCACGCGGCGCGTGGCCTCGGCAGTGAGCGCATCGCGCAGCGGCGTGTGCGGATGCACGAAGGCCGCGCTCGGCAGATGCAGGCCCATCACTTCCATCAGCATCTGATTGCTGTTGGCGGTGCCGTAGAACGTGCAGGTGCCGTGACTGTGATACGCGGCCGCTTCCGCTTCGAGCAGCGCGCCGCGATCGCATTTGCCGGTGGCGAATTCCTGCCGCACCTTGGCTTTTTCGTCGTTGGTGAGGCCGCTGGTCATCGGGCCGGCGGGCACGAAAATGGTCGGCAGATGGCCGAACTGCAGCGCGCCGATCGCCAGACCCGGCACGATCTTGTCACACACGCCCAGGCACAGCGCCGCGTCGAACATGTTGTGCGTGAGCGCGACGGCCGTGCTCATCGCGATCACTTCGCGCGAGAACAGCGACAGTTCCATGCCCGCATTACCTTGCGTGATGCCGTCGCACATCGCCGGTACGCCGCCCGCGAATTGCGCGATGCCGCCGTGTTCACGCGCGGCTGCCTTGATGATGTCCGGAAAGCTCTTGTAGGGCGCATGCGCCGAGAGCATCTCGTTATACGACGACGCGATGCCGATATTCGGTTCGCGCACGGCCTTGATCGCAATCTTTTCCTGACCTTCGAGGCCGGCGAAACCATGCGCAAGGTTCGCGCATGAGAGCGCGCCGCGCGCCGGGAACTTCCCTTGTGCGGCGTCGATGCGCGCCAGATACGCGGAGCGCGTCGGCTTGCTGCGCTCGATCACGCGTTCGGTGACTTTTTTGAGTTGCGAATGCGGGGAAACCATCGAAGCTCCTTTGTCTCACTCTCGGCACGCCTGCCGTCAAGGTATTGGGGTTGGACATTGCGAGGACCGGCGGTTCGTATTTTGGTTGGATGCCTCGCCGTAACAGCGATGCCAGTAGAAAAACCACATTAATTCAACGCAATTCGATCGCGATATCGGCTTATCCGTTGCCCTATTGATTAAACGTACAAACAAACAAACCGCAGGCGATCCGGAGAAACCCTTAGCTCGATACCCAAACTTATGTAGTATTTGTACATATGTCTCATCGGCTATATTCTAAAATCAATTTCCAGCATAGGCGAGATTTCCGATGTTGCTGTCCCAAGTCGAGGCGATGCGCGAGCAATTGCGCCCCTCCGAGCGCAAGCTGGCCGATTACGTGCTCGAAGCGCCGCGCGAGGTGCTCGACCTGTCGATGACGGATTTCGCCGCGTGCGCCGGCGTGAGCCAGCCGATCATCGCGCCGTTTTGTCAGGCGCTCGGCTTTTCGGGCTTTCGCGAGTTCAAGATCCGCCTCGCGCAAGGGGTAGCCAGCGGACGTTCCCACTGTCTATCGCGACGTGTGCAGCGACGAGCCGTCTGCGGGCGTGGCGGCGAAAGTGCTGGACCGGACCATCGGCGCGCTGATCCAGGTGCGCAACAGTCTGTCGTCGGACAGAGTCGTGGCCGCGATCGATCTGCTGAGTGCGGCGCGGCGCATCGAGTTCTACGGCGCGGGCCGGGCATCACCGCGCTCGACATGCAGCACAAGTTCTTCCGGCTGGGCGTGCCGTCGGTGGTGTACTCGTCGCCATTTCCAACACCGGGCGCACCCGGGACATTCTCGACGCGTGCAAATCGGCGTTGAGCGGCGGCGCGAAGGTCATCGCGATCACGCACGGCAATTCGCCGCTGGCGCGCATGGCGAGCATCGGCCTGTTCGCGAACGTCGATGAAGACACGGATATTTTTTCGCCGATGACGTCGCGTGTCTCGCATCTCGCATCTCGCATCTCGCATCTCGCGATCGGCGACATTCTGGCGGTGGGACTGGCGCTGCTGGCCGAAAAACTCGCCGAAGCGAAAGACGTGCTGGAGAGGAGGCGCCGCGTGGGAACCCGTGAGCCGGCGCGCAATCAGAAGGGTTTGATCACCACCAGCAGCACCGCGCCCAGCAGGCCGAGCACGGGCAGCTCGTTGAACATGCGATACCACTTGTGCGAGCGCTTGTTTTCGCCGCGCTCGAAGGTGCGCAGCAGGACGCCGCAATACGCGTTATAGGCAATGAGCAGCACGACGATCGCCAGTTTCGCGTGCAGCCACCCTTGCCCCGCGCCGATCTCGACGACGAGCCACAGCCACAGTCCGCACGCCAGTGCCGGCACCGCGATGAAGGTCATGAAGCGGAACAGTTTGCGCGCCATGATCAGCAGGCGCGCGGTGGCGGCGGGATCGGTTTCCATCGCCAGGTTCACGAAGATGCGCGGCAGATAGAACAGCCCCGTGAACCACGAAGTGACCAGCACGATATGCAGCGATTTGATCCAGAGCATCGTTCTTGATCGTTATTGGCGGACTTCGCCGCGCCCGAGCACCACGTATTTGAGCGACGTCAGCCCATCCAGCCCGACCGGGCCGCGCGCGTGCAGTTTGTCGTTGGAAATGCCGATTTCCACGCCGAGGCCGAATTCGAAGCCGTCCGCGAAACGCGTCGAGGCGTTGACCATCACGCTTGCGGAATCGACTTCGCGCAGGAAGCGCATGGCGCGGTCGTGGTCTTCGGTGACGATCGCATCGGTGTGATGCGAGCCGTAATCGTTGATGTGCTCCATCGCTTCGTCGAGATCGGCGACGATCTTGACGGCGAGCACCGGCGCGAGATATTCGGTGCTCCAGTCTTCCTCGGTGGCATCGACGAGTCCGCCGATGTTCGCCGCTTCTAGCACGGCGCGGGACTCCGCATCCACGCGCAGTTCGACGTCCTTCGCCTGGAACGTGCGCGCGAGCGGCGGCAGCGCCTGCTCTGCGATGCCGCGTGCGATCAGCAGCGTTTCCATAGTGTTGCAGGTGCCGTAGCGATGCGTTTTCGCGTTGTCGCACACGGCCACGGCCTTGGCGAGATCGGCGCGATCGTCCACGTACACATGGCAGATGCCGTCGAGATGCTTGATCATCGGCACGCGCGCTTCTTCCATCAGGCGCGCGATCAGGCTCTTGCCGCCGCGCGGCACGATCACGTCGATGTACTGCGTCATCTTGATCAACGTGCCGACTGCCGCGCGATCCGCCGTCTCCACGACTTGCACCGCGTCCTGCGGCAACCCCGCCGCCGCGAGACCCACGCCGATCAGCTTGGCCAGCGCAGTATTGCATTCGAGCGCTTCGGAGCCGCCGCGCAGGATCGTCGCGTTGCCGGACTTGAGGCACAGCGCTGCCGCGTCGATCGTCACGTTCGGTCGCGATTCGTAGATGATGCCGATCACGCCCAGCGGCACGCGCATCTGCCCGACCTGAATGCCGCTCGGACGATACTTGAGCCCGCTGATCTCGCCGATGGGGTCGGCCAGCGCGGCTACCTGCCGCAAACCCTCGACCATCGTGTTCAGCGCCTTGTCGGAGAGCGTCAGGCGGTCGATGAACGCCGCGTCATGGCCTTTCTCGCGTGCACGGGCCAGATCGCGCGCGTTCGTCGCCTTGAGCGACTCGCGCTCGATGGCGTCCGCGACGGCATTCAGCGCCGCGTTCTTCGCCGCCGTCGAGGCACGCGCCATCGCGCGCGACGCCGCACGCGCGCGGCGGCCGAGGTCGGTCATGTATTGGTCGATGTTCATCGTGAGTCTCTTTCGTGTGCCGGTTACCCGCGAGATGCGGCGGCGCTTGCGATTCGATTCGGAGTGCGTCGGCGAAACAGCCAAGGACCGAAGGACCGCGCAGACGCCTAAAGGGCGATTCTAAGACGTTGCACGCGATGCAACCGCAGCCTAGCGACGCGGTCGTGGTTCTGGCGCCGCCTGGGCCGGCTTGCCGCCGTGCGCGACGGCCATCGCGAGTTCGAACATGCCGGCCCACGGGTCCGGCGGCGTTTCGTTGCCGCGCCGCGCGCTTCCCCCCGTCAGGCCCTTCACCTGCCGGTCGAGCCGCGCCGCCAGCGACAGCGCCTTCTCCAGCGTCTGATCGGTCACGCGCGACAACGCCGGGCCGATCAGACGTTCGCACGGTCCCCAGACACGGTTGTCGCGCAGCAACACCGCGAGCGGCTTGCCCGACGCGACGCCCCGCTTGATGCGCAGCAGCGTGTGCACCTCTTCGACAAGCGCCCACAGTACCAGCGGCGCGGCGGTGCCCTCGCCCTTCAGGCCGTCGAGCATGCGCGCGAGCCGGCCGATGTCGCCTGTCAGCATTGCCTCATTGAGCCTGAAGACGTCGTAGCGCGCGACGTTCATCACGGCATCGTGGATTTGCTCGAAATCGAGCGTGCCTTGCTGATACAACAGCCCCAACTTCTGGATTTCCTGATGCGCCGCCAGCAGATTGCCTTCGACCCGTTCCGCGACGAACTGCAATGCGCGCCGTCCGTCCTCGCCCGGCGCGACGCGCTGGCCTTGCTGCGCGAGACGCTGGCCGACCCACATCGGCAATTGCGCGCGATCGACCGGATCGATCTTGATCGCGATGCCGGAGCCGCCGGTGAGCGCGCTGAACCACGTGGACTTCTGCGTCTTGGCATCGAGACGCGGCAACGTGACCAGGAGCAGCACGTCGGGGTTATCGGCGGCGGCGAGCGTCTTCAGCGCTTCGGCGCCCTCCTTGCCGGGCTTGCCGGTCGGAATGCGCAACTCGATCAGTTGGTGGTCGCCGAACAGCGACATCGATTGCGTCGCGCCGATCAGCGCGCTCCAGTCGAAACTGCGCTCGACGGTGAACACCGCGCGGTCCGTAAAGCCGCTCGCCCGCGCCGCGGCCCGGATGCGGTCGCACGCTTCCTGCGCGAGCAGATGCTCGTCGCCATAGACGACATACAAGCCCTTCGGGCCTTTCGCGAGATGCGCTTCGAGCGCGTCGAGCTTCAACTGCATGATAACGTTGCCAGCGCGCCGGTCAGAGCGGCGGCACGGGTAAAGGCAAAGGCGCGCGCGGCGCGATGCCCGGCGTTTGCTCGCCCGGTGTCGGATGCAGCGAGCGCACGGTGGCGAGCCGGCGCATCAATTGGTCGACGGCATCGTTGCGCATGTCGTTGTAGAGCAGCGCCGATTCGGCGGACTTGGCGAGCGTGTACTGGTCGCTATACGTCATCGACCGGTTCAGCACGATCGAGCTCGGCGGAATCAGCAGCGTGCCGTCTACGCCCATCAGCGAGTAATTCACGCTGTAGACGAGTTCGTATTCCTGCACGACGCCCTGGGAGTTCAGGCTGAGCGTGTGCAAACCTTGCCCCTCGAACAGATTGAGCGTCGCGTCCGGCTTCTCGCCGGGCGTCACGATGACGGTGTCGCTCCCGTCCTCCACCATACGCTCGAGTCGAGCGACCATTTGCGGCGCGCCGCCGGTGATGGCAAGCCGCTTGAACGCGTAGTCCTGCTGTCCGCGCAACTGAAAGCCGCACGCGGACAGCGCTGCCGCGCCGCCCAGCGTGAGAAACGATCGCCTGCTCATGGCGGCTGTACGGATCACGTCGACTCCCCTGGATTTGCGCATCAGACGATTACATTGACGAGACGGCCCGACACCACGATCAACTTCTTGGGCGCCCGGCCTTCCGCGAACTTCTCGAACATTTCGTGCGCGACGGCGGCCTTTTCGATGGCCTCACGCGAGGCGTCCTTCGCCACCGTCAGCTCGCCGCGCACCTTGCCGTTCACCTGCAGCACCAGTTCGATCTCGGATTGCTCCAGCGCGCCTTCATCGACCTTCGGCCACGGCGCGTCGAGCAGCGGGCCGAACTCCTTCTCATAGCCGAGTTCCGACCACAGCTGGAAGGTGACGTGCGGCACCACCGGATACAGCACGCGCAGCAGCACGCCGCAGGTTTCGTTGAGCACGCCTTCGGCGGCGTTCTCCGCGCCGTCGAGCGCGTTGAGCATCTTCATCGCGGCCGAGACGACCGTGTTGTACTGCAGGCGGCCGTAGTCGAAATCGGCCTGCTTGAGCACGGTGTAAATTTCGCGGCGAAGGGTCTTGTCCGAATCGCCGAGTTTCGATGCATCGAGCTTGCCGTGCTGGCGCAGCGCATCGGCCTGGTCGTGCGCGAAGTGCCACACGCGGCGCAGAAAGCGGCTCGCACCTTCCACGCCCGTGCCCGACCATTCGAGCGACTGCTCGGGCGGTGCCGCGAACATCACGAACAGACGTGCGGTGTCCGCGCCGTACTGATCAATCAGCGTCTGCGGATCGACACCGTTGTTCTTCGACTTCGACATCTTTTCGACAGCGCCCAGCACGACAGGCTGGCCGTCGGCGTTGAGCGTCGCGCCGCTCGGACGGCCCTTGTCGTCGTGCTCAACGGTGACATCGTGCGAATTATACCAGGTCTTCTTGCCCGCCGCGTCTTCGCGATAGAACGTCTCGTTGAGCACCATGCCCTGCGTGAGTAGGTTCTTGGCCGGCTCGCCGAACTTGACCAGCCCCATGTCGCGCATGACCTTGGTCCAGAAGCGCGAGTACAGCAAGTGCAGAATCGCGTGCTCGATACCGCCGATGTACTGGTCCATCGGCATCCAGTAATCGGTGCGCTCGTCGACCATCGTCTTGGCGTCCGGCGCGCTGTAGCGCGAGAAGTACCAGGACGAGTCGACGAAGGTGTCCATCGTGTCGGTTTCGCGCTTGGCCGCCGCGCCGCACTTCGGGCACGTGCAGTTCAGGAACGCCTCCGACTTCGCGAGCGGATTGCCCGAGCCGTTCGGCACGAGATCTTCCGGCAGCACGACGGGCAGATCCTTTTCCGGCACCGGCACGTCGCCGCACGACGGGCAGTGGATGATCGGAATCGGCGTGCCCCAGTAGCGCTGGCGCGAAATGCCCCAGTCGCGCAGACGCCAGGTGATCTGCTTGTCGCCCAGATCCTTCGCTTTCAGGTCGGCAGCGATCGCGTTGATCGCTTCATCGGTGGTCATGCCGTCGTACTTGCCGCTGTTCATGAGACGGCCGGCGGTCTTGTCGCCGTACCACTCTTCCCAGGCGTCAGTCGAGTAGGTCTTGCCTTCGATGGCGATGACTTGCTTGATCGGCAGATTGTACTTCTTGGCGAAAGCGAAATCGCGTTCGTCGTGCGACGGCACGCCCATCACCGCGCCTTCGCCGTAAGACATGAGCACGTAGTTGCCGATCCATACTTCGACCTGCGCGCCCGTCAGCGGATGCGTGACGAAGAAACCGGTCGGCACGTCCTTCTTTTCCATCGTAGCGACATCGACTTCCGCCACGCCGCCGCGCTTGCATTCGTCGATGAAGGCTTGCAGGTCGACGTTGTCGCGCGCGAGGCGCGTGGCGAGCGGATGCTCCGCCGCGATTGCCGCGAAGGTGACGCCCATGATGGTGTCGGCGCGCGTGGTGAAGACGCACAGCAGCTTCGCCTCGCCGTCGATCTCATACGGGAAGCCGAGGTTCACGCCGAAACTCTTGCCGATCCAGTTCTGCTGCATGATCTTGACGCGCTCGGGCCAGCCGAGGCCTTCGAGATCGTCGAGCAGTTGATCCGCGTAATCGGTGATGCGCAGGTAGTACATCGGGATTTCGCGCTTTTCCACCAGCGCGCCCGAGCGCCAGCCGCGTCCGTCGATGACTTGTTCGTTCGCGAGCACGGTCTGATCGACCGGGTCCCAGTTCACCGTGCCGGTCTTCTTGTACGCGATGCCCTTTTCCAGCATCTTGAGGAACAGCCACTGGTTCCACTTGTAGTAGTCCGGCGAGCAGGTCGCGACTTCGCGCGACCAGTCGATGGCGAGGCCCATCGACTGCATCTGCTTTTTCATGTAAGCGATGTTGTCGTAGGTCCACTTCGCGGGCGGCACGTTGTTGGCCATCGCGGCGTTTTCGGCGGGCATGCCGAATGCGTCCCAGCCCATCGGCATCAGCGTGTTGTGACCGTTCATGCGCAGATAACGGTACATCACGTCGTTGATGGTGTAGTTGCGCACGTGACCCATGTGCAGCTTGCCCGACGGATACGGCAGCATCGACACGCAATAGAACTTGGGCTTGGCTGATATCTCGGTCGTCCGGTAGACGTCGTTCGCGCGCCAGGTGCTCTGCGCAGCGGATTCGACGTCGGCGGGTACGTATTTATCGTGCATGGTGATGGTGGACTTTTTTACGCTTACGCTGGTGCTGGGAACGTTTCGTTTTGCTGCCGCGGACTTTTGCGCGCGAGAATCGGGCCGGGTCTGATTGACATCAGGCGCTCGTTTCGGCGGGCAAAGAGTAATTATACCGTTGTCGATTGGTGGGCTGGCGCAGGCTTGGGGTTGCTTTTTCTTGTTGGGGAACGGCTGTCGGCACATTGGGCCCGTTATCGCGCTTTGCATTCGGTTGCTGCCTCCCCGGCGGAGGGGTAGCGTTTTTCGCTGCTGTGTATAGACCGGAGAGATG
>LFJI01000078.1 GCA_001235855.1 Candidatus Burkholderia brachyanthoides | reverse complement strand
AACTCGCACGTACAGTTCTTAGGAGCCCCTTTTCCGCAAGGAAAGGGGCTCCCCTGCTACCCTACCAAGTAATCCTCGGCCTCCAATTTATGAGCTTCTACTCGCTGCGCAAGTTCAGCGCGGCCGCGGCGCTCGCCGTGTGCCTGCCGTTCGTCTCAGGTGCGGGAACAGCGGTAGCGGCGGTGCCCTCAGTCAACTTGCCCGATTTCACGACGCTGGTCGACAAAGTCGGGCCTTCGGTCGTCAATATTCGTACGACTTCGCGCGTCGGCTCGTCGAGCGACCTGCGCGGCTTGCTCCCCGGTCTCGACGAGGGCGACATGTCCGAGTTCTTCCGGCGCTTCTTCGGCATTCCGATGCCGGGCCAGCCGCCCCGCGGCGGCGGAGGTGGTGGCAACAAGGGTGGCGGCGGCAATAACGGCGGCGAAGGCGGTTCGAGCAATGGCGATCAGGGCAAGGGCGGCAGCCGTAGTGCCCCGGACGACAACCAGGACAACTCGGAGCAGAGCAGCGGCGTGGGCTCGGGCTTCATCCTGTCGACCGACGGCTACGTGATGACCAACGCGCACGTGGTCGACGACGCCGACACCATCTACGTGACGCTTACCGACAAGCGCGAATTCAAGGCACGTCTGGTTGGCGTGGATGAGCGCACGGACGTCGCCGTCGTGAAGATCAGTGCGACCAATCTGCCGGCCATCACCATCGGCGATTCAAACAAGGTGCGCGTCGGCGAATGGGTACTGGCGATCGGCTCGCCGTTCGGCCTCGACAATACGGTGACCGCGGGCATCGTGAGCGCGAAGGGGCGCGACACCGGCGATTACCTGCCGTTCATCCAGACCGATGTCGCGGTGAATCCGGGCAACTCGGGCGGTCCGCTCATCAACATGGCGGGCGAGGTGATCGGCATCAATTCGCAGATCTACAGCCGCACCGGCGGTTTCATGGGCATCTCGTTTGCGATTCCGATCGACGAAGCGATGCGCGTGGCGGATCAGATCAAGACCATAGGCAAGGTCACGCGTGGCCGTATCGCGGTGGCGATCGGCGAGGTGACGAAGGACGTCGCCGATTTGCTCGGACTGCCGAAGGCGCAGGGCGCGCTGGTGTCGAGCGTGGAAGCTGGCGGTCCGGCCGACAAGGCGGGCATCCAGCCGGGCGACATCATCACCAAATTCAACGCTCAGAGCGTTGATACGGCCACGGACCTGCCGCGCATGGTTGGCGACACCAAGCCGGGCACGAAGACAACGATCACAGTGTGGCGCAAGGGCAGCACGCGCGACCTGCCGATCACGATCGCCGAAATGCAGCCGGACAAGGTCGCCAAGAGCGAACCGAAGAAGGCACCGCAGCCGAAGGAACGCGCGAGCAATTCGCTTGGCCTCGCGGTGAGCGATATCCCGGCCGAGCAGAAGAAGTCGCTCAAGCTCGCCAACGGCGTGCAGGTCGACGCCGTGGAAGGCCCAGCGGCGCGCGCGGGCTTCCAGAAGGGCGACATCATCATGCGGATCGGCGACACCGACATCACCAGCGCGAAGCAATTCGAAGCAGTCGCACAGAGTCTCGATGCCAGCAAGATGATCGCGATTCTCGTGCGGCGCGGCGACAACACGCAGTTCGTGCCGCTGCGTCCGCGTGTGCTGGCGCAAAAGTAAGCGCCGCCATGACGACACCTGACGCGCCTTTTATCCTGTATGGGCGCGCGTGGTGTCACCTGTGCGAGGACATGCGCGCGGCGCTGGAACCCATCGCGGAGCGTTTCGGCGTGGCCGTTCGCTGGATCGATATCGACGAAGACCTGGCGCTCGAAGCACATTACAAAGAGCTTGTTCCCATATTAACGCTGGACGGCGCGGAACTCTGCCGCTACCGGCTCGACGCCGACACGGTTCTCGCCGCGCTGCGGGCGCGCCGGCCGTGAGCTTCGCAAAAGCCGAAAACCGCCGGGTCACCCCCATTTCGGCTAAAATGTAAGAGTTTTTCCCCAATTTTTCGAGACGTGCTCCGCATGTGTGAGGGCGCGCCTTTTCGCTTTTTGCCTGATCGGCACTGAATGGATCATATTCGTAACTTTTCGATCATCGCGCACATCGACCACGGCAAGTCCACGCTGGCCGACCGGATCATCCAGCTGTGCGGCGGTCTCTCGGACCGCGAGATGGAAGCGCAGGTGCTCGATTCGATGGACCTCGAGCGCGAACGCGGCATCACGATCAAGGCGCAGACCGCAGCGCTGACCTACAAGGCGCGCGACGGCCGGGTCTATAACCTCAACCTGATCGATACCCCCGGACACGTCGACTTCTCCTACGAAGTCAGCCGTTCGCTGTCCGCGTGTGAAGGCGCGCTGCTGGTGGTCGATGCATCGCAGGGCGTGGAAGCGCAGACGGTCGCGAACTGCTACACCGCGATCGAACTCGGTGTCGAAGTGGTGCCGGTGCTCAACAAGATCGACCTGCCTGCCGCGAACCCTGAGAACGCGATCGCCGAGATCGAGGACGTGATCGGCATCGACGCGACCGACGCCACGCATTGCAGCGCGAAAACTGGTCTGGGCGTGGAAGATGTGCTCGAATCGCTGATCGCGAAAGTGCCGCCGCCCAAGGGCGATCCGGACGCGCCGCTGCAGGCGCTGATCATCGACTCGTGGTTCGACGATTACGTCGGCGTCGTGATGCTGGTGCGTATCGTTAACGGCACGCTCAAGCCGAAAGACAAGATCAAAATGATGGCGACCGGTGCGCAATATCTGGTCGAGCACGTCGGTGTGTTCACGCCGAAGTCGACCAACCTGTCGCAGCTGTCGGCGGGACAGGTTGGCTTCATCATCGCGGGCATCAAGGAACTGACGGCCGCCAAGGTGGGCGACACCGTCACCGTCGCGAGCCGGCCCGCCAGCGAACCGCTGCCCGGCTTCAAGGAAGTGAAACCGCAGGTGTTCGCGGGTCTGTATCCCGTTGAAGCGAGCCAGTACGAGGCGCTGCGCGAATCGCTCGAAAAGCTGAAGCTGAACGACGCGTCGCTGCAGTTCGAGCCGGAAGTCTCGCAGGCGCTGGGCTTCGGTTTCCGCTGCGGCTTCCTCGGCCTGCTGCACATGGAAATCGTGCAGGAGCGTCTCGAACGCGAGTTCGACATGGACCTCATCACCACCGCGCCGACGGTGATCTACGAGGTCGTGCAGCGCGATGGCACCACCACCATGGTCGAGAATCCAGCCAAGATGCCGGAACTGCAGAAGATCGAGGAGGTACGCGAGCCGCTCGTCACCGTGAATCTGTATATGCCTCAGGAGTATGTCGGCTCGGTCATCACGCTGTGCACGAACAAGCGCGGCAGCCAGATCAACATGCAGTATCACGGCCGTCAGGTGCAGTTGACCTACGAAATCCCGATGGCGGAAATCGTGCTCGACTTCTTCGACCGTCTGAAGTCCACCTCGCGCGGCTATGCGTCGATGGACTACGAGTTCAAGGAATACCGCGCGGCGGATGTCGTGAAGGTCGACATGCTCATCAATGGCGACAAGGTCGATGCGCTGTCGGTCATCGTGCACCGTTCGCAGAGCCAGCATCGCGGCCGCGAAGTGGCGTCGAAGATGCGTGAGCTGATCCCGCGTCAGATGTACGACGTGGCCATCCAGGCCACCATCGGCTCGAACATCATCGCGCGCGAGAACATCAAGGCGCTGCGCAAGAACGTGCTGGCGAAGTGCTATGGCGGCGACATCTCGCGAAAGAAGAAGCTGCTGGAAAAGCAAAAGGCCGGCAAGAAGCGCATGAAGCAGGTCGGCTCGGTCGAGATTCCGCAAGAGGCTTTCCTTGCGATCCTCCGCGTGGACGAATGAGTTCGCGTTCGTTCACCCGTTCCGCTTCGCCGTTCGGCGAAAAACGATAACAACCGGAAGCGTTTGATGAATTTCGCACTGGTTCTTTTGATTCTCGTCGTGGTGACGAGCATCGCCTGGGTGCTGGACAAGCTGGTCTTCGTGCCGCAGCGCAAGCGGACGGCGGAAGCGGCGGTCGCCGAGTTCGACCGTCAGCAGGAACGCGTGGGCGAGTGCTTCGCCGATGAAAACGCCGACCAGACCCGCGCCCGCCTGCGCGACGAGAAGCTGCGCCAGCCGTGGTGGCTCGAATACACCGCGAGCTTTTTCCCGGTGATCCTCGCGGTGTTCATGGTGCGTTCGTTCATCGTCGAGCCGTTCAAGATTCCGTCGGGTTCGATGGTGCCGACGCTGCTGGTCGGCGACTTTATCCTCGTGAACAAGTACGACTACGGTCTGCGCATGCCGATCACGAACACGAAGATCACGCAGGGCCGTCCGCTTCAGCGCGGCGACGTGGTGGTGTTCCGCTATCCGAAAGACGATACGGTCGATTACATCAAGCGCGTGATCGGCCTGCCGGGCGATACCGTCGCCTACGAAGACAAGAAGCTCACGATCAACGGCAAGCCGGTTCCCGAAGCCGCGCAGCCGGATTTCTTCGACGAGGAACGCGTCGGTTACGCGAAGCAGTTCACCGAAGACCTCGACGGCCGCAAGAACAACATCCTCAATAATCCGCAAGTGCCGCCGTTCGTGATGGGCGCGGACGACTTCCCGTTCCGCGACAACTGCGTCTACAGATCGCAGGGCGTCACATGCAAGGTGCCACCGGGCAACTACTTCATGATGGGCGACAACCGTGACAACAGCGTGGACTCGCGTTACTGGGGCTTCGTGCCGGATCAGAATATCGTCGGGCGCGCGTTCTTCATCTGGATGAACTTCGGCAATCTGAAGCGTATCGGCTCCTTCAATTGAGTTTCGCCGCGCCGGCGCGTTCAGGTGGACAAGCCGACGTAGAACGATAAAAAGATGCTTCGAACGGCGTGAAGAAGCGCGGCTAACACCGTTCTCGGCACGCAATTTCCGGCCACGTCTGGCGGAATCGTCTGCCATTGCGCCCACGTTATACTGTTTTACATGCCATCCTCTCCGTTGGAAAGCCGGCTGCGGTACGAATTTCGCAATGCGGAATTGCTGCGCCAGGCGATAACCCACCGCAGTCACAGCGCCACGCATAACGAACGGCTCGAATTTCTCGGCGATTCCGTTCTTAATTGCGTGGTGGCGGCGCTTTTGTTCCAACGATTCGGCAAACTTGACGAAGGCGACTTGTCCCGCGTGCGCGCGAATCTGGTCAAACAGCAGTCGCTTTACGAGATCGCGCAGGCGCTGAACGTCTCTGAATGCCTGCGGCTGGGCGATGGCGAACTGCGCAGCGGCGGATTCCGCCGGCCATCGATTCTCGCCGACACGCTCGAAGCAATTTTCGGCGCAATTTTCCTCGACGGCGGTTTCGACGCCACGTTCACCGTCATCAAGCGGCTATATACGCCGGTGCTCGATCACATCGATCCACATACTATCGGCAAAGACGCCAAGACGCTGCTTCAGGAATATCTGCAAGGCCACAAGATCGCGCTGCCGACCTATACCGTGGTTGCTACGCACGGCGCCGCTCACAATCAGCAGTTCGAAGTCGAATGCACGGTGCCCAAGCTCGACGTAAAGGTGTCCGGTTCCGGCGCGAGCCGCCGTGCCGCGGAGCAGGCGGCCGCAAAAAAGGCGCTCGACGAAGTGATGGCCGCCGTGCCCACGCTCGGCGTCAAGCCGAAGCGCAAGGGCGCGCGTGCCGCCAGCAGGGCGAATTTGATGTGGTGCCGGGCGTGACCGGCGTGCAGGGCGCGCTGGATCTGCGTTCGCCGGACCGGCGCGAGCGCGAGCGGAATCATTACGCGCAGAGCGCGGGCGCGGGCGGCCGGTGACGAGAAGCGTGAAGACAAGCCGGCGACGGCGCCGCTCGCGGTGATCCGGGCGACGCTGCCGAGCCTTCGGTGTCATCCTACTCACAGCGGCCGAAAAGCCGGAGCGTCATGTGATTCAGAAGCCCGAGAAGCCCGAGAAAACGGAAAAGGCCGAGAAAATCGAAAAAGCCGAAAAGCCCGCCAAAGTCGATGCCGCGCACGCTGCGGAAAAGCACGCGACGCATGCACATCAGTCGTCCGCATCGCCGTCCGACGACGCCGCGCCCGACGCCGAATCGCGCGGCAGCAGCGCGAGCGCCGATGCATCCGCGAGCTGGGTCGTGCGCGCTGCCGATGCGGGCCACTGACGCCGCGTCCGTTCGCACGCGATACACGCCGCGCAAGGCGTACCCCACGATTTCCTGCCGCACACACACATGACAAACGCTCCTACTCCCTCTGGTTTTCGCTGCGGCATGGTCGCGATCGTCGGCCGGCCGAACGTCGGCAAATCAACGCTGATGAATGCGCTCGTCGGCCAGAAGATGAGCATCACGTCGCGCAAGGCGCAGACGACGCGTCACCGCATCACGGGCATCAACACGTTCGAGGACGCGCAGTATATCTTCGTCGATACGCCCGGCTTCCAGACGCACCACGGCGGCGCGCTCAACCGCTCGCTGAACCGCACGGTGACGTCCACGCTGACGTCGGTCGATCTGGTCCTGTTCGTGATCGAGGCGGGCCGCTTCGGTCCGGACGACCAGAAAGTGCTCGACCTGATCCCATCCGGCGCGCCGACGCTCCTGATGGCCAACAAGCTCGACCGCGTGAGCGACAAGGACGCGCTGTTCCCGTTCATGCAGCAGATGTCCGCGCTGCGCGAGTTTCGCGAGATCGTGCCGCTGTCGGCGAAGAATTCCGACGACATCAAGCGCCTGTTGCAGGTCGTCAAGCCGTATCTGCCGGAAGCCCAGCCGATCTACGGCGAAGACGATCTCACCGATCGCAGCGAGCGCTTTCTCGCAGCGGAGATCTTGCGCGAGAAGGTGTTCCGCTGGACCGGCGACGAGTTGCCGTACACGAGCACCGTGCTCATCGACAAGTTCGAAACAGAAGGGCGCCTGCGTCGTGTGTTCGCGACCATTCTCGTGGACCGCGACGGCCACAAGGCGATGATCATCGGCAAGAAGGGCGAGAAGCTCAAGCAGATCAGCACCGAGGCGCGCATCGACATGGAAAAGCTGTTCGACGGCCCAGTGTATCTGGAAACCTTCGTGAAGGTGAAGAGCGGCTGGGCCGACAACGAAGCGGGCCTGTGCGCGTACGGCTACGAATGACGCACTGACGCTCATGAGCGACGGCGCTGACGACAGAACCCTTTCGCCCGACGACGATTTCGAGGACAAACGCGCACCGACATCGGCGCGCGCCGCGCCGAAGCGCCGGCGTGCGCCTGCCGCTCCGGCGAGCGCGGACAGAATGCCGAAAAAGCCGCGCTCCGATTTCCGCATCGCCGAGCAGCCGGGCTTCGTGCTCCATAGCTATCCGTATCGTGAAACGAGTCTGATCATCGACGTGTTCTCGCGCGATCACGGGCGCATCGCGCTGGTCGCGAAGGGCGCCAAGCGTCCGCATTCCGTGCTGCGCGGCGTGTTGCAGACGTTTCAGCCGCTGGGTTTCTCGTGGTCGGGCAAGGGCGAAGTCCGCACGTTGACGAACGCCGAATGGGTCGGCGGCATGCTGCCGCTCGCGGGCGATGCGCTGCTGTGCGGCTTCTACGTCAACGAACTGCTGGTGAAGTTCTGCGCGCGCGAAGATGCGCATCCCGTGCTGTTCAATTACTATATGCTGACGCTCTCGCGTCTCGCGCACGACGAACCCGCCGTGCAGGTGTTGCGATCGTTCGAAACCGTGCTGCTGCGCGAAACCGGCTTCGCGATGAACTTCACGCGCACCGTGACGCGCCAGCCGGTGACGCCGCAAGCGCGCTACGTATTCGATCCCGATCGCGGCGTGCGCGAAGCCTCCGACGATTTTCCCGCGCAATGGCCCGTCGTGTCCGGGCAGACGCTTATCGACATGGAGCGCGACGACTACACGTCGCCGCAAACCGCCTCGCAGAGCAAGACGCTGATGCGCTTCCTGCTCAACTACCACCTGGGCAGCACGCCGCTCGCCACCCGTCAGATACTGATCGACCTGCAAAATCTATGAGCTTCTTTCTCTCTTCGGCCGCGAGCGTGATCGATCTCGGCGTCAATATCGACCACGTGGCCACGCTGCGCAACGCACGCGGCACGACTTATCCTGATCCGATCCGCGCGGCGATGGCCGCCGAAGACGCAGGCGCGGACGCCATCACGCTGCATCTGCGCGAGGATCGCCGGCATATCGTCGATGCCGACGTGCGCATGCTGCGTCCGCTTTTGAAAACGCGCATGAATCTGGAGTGCGCGGTGACGCGCGAGATGCTCGACATCGCGTGCGAGATCAAGCCGCACGATGTCTGCCTCGTGCCGGAAAAGCGCGAGGAACTGACGACCGAAGGTGGCCTCGACGTCGCGGGCCAGTTCGAAGCCGTCGAGGCCGCGTGCAAGCAACTGGCGGACGTGGGCGTGCGCGCGTCGCTGTTCATCGATCCGGACGAGACGCAGATTCGCGCAGCGAAAGAAGCGGGCGCGCCGGTCATCGAACTGCATACGGGCAGCTACGCCGAAGCGCACGACGAGGCCGCGCAGCGGCGCGAATTCGAGCGCGTCGCGAAGAGCGTGGACTTCGGCAATTCGCTCGGGTTGAAGGTGAACGCGGGTCACGGGCTGCATTACACCAACGTGCAACCGATCGCGGCGTTGCCGGGCATCGTCGAACTGAACATCGGCCACGCGATCGTCGCGCATGCGATCTTCACGGGCTGGGACAACGCCGTGCGCGAGATGAAGGCGATCACGGTCGCGTCGCGGCTGGCGGCACGCAACGCGTGAGGGCCGCGTAATGGCGATCTACGGCATCGGCACGGATCTCGTGCAAGTCAGCCGTGTCGCGGCGGTGATGGAGCGCACCAAGGGCCGCTTCGCGGAGAAGGTGCTCGGGCCCGACGAACTGCGCATCTATCACGCCTACTGCGCGCGCTCCGAAGTGCGCGGCCTCGCTTTTCTCGCCACGCGTTTCTCTGCCAAGGAAGCGTTTTCTAAGGCGATCGGCCTCGGCATGCGCTGGCCGATGACCTGGCGCGCGCTGCAAACCCTCAACGAGCCGAGCGGCAAGCCGATGTGCGTCGCATCGGGCGAACTCGCGCAATGGCTCGAAGCGCGGAACATCACTGCGCAGGTCACGGTCGCAGACGAACGCGATTACGCGGTGACCTTCGTGATCGCCGAAGTGCCCGACAACACCTCCAACCTCGAATGCCAAGCCAATTGAATTCGCTAAAATGTACTCTCGGCCCCGTCATGTTCGACGTGGCCGGCACGACGCTGACCGACGCGGATATCGACCGTCTCACCCATCCGATGACCGGCGGCATCATACTTTTCGCGCGGCATTTTCAGGACCGTGTGCAGCTCGTCGCGCTCACCGATGCGATCCGTGCGGTGCGCGAGGACATTCTGGTCGCGGTGGATCATGAAGGCGGACGCGTACAGCGGTTCCGCACCGACGGCTTCACCGTGTTACCTACCCGTGCCCGGCAAACTGGGCGTGCTGTGGGATCGCGATGTGCTGACCGCGACCAAGGTCGCGACCGCGTTCGGCTACGTGCTCGCATCAGAGTTGCGCGCGTGCGGCATCGACATGAGCTTTACGTCGGTGCTCGATCTGAACTACGGCCAGTCGCAGGTGATCGGCGATCACGCGTTCGTTGCATAGCGATCCGCGCGTCGTCACGATGCTCGCCAAGAGCCAACCACGGTCTCGCGCTCGCGGGCATGGCGAACTGCGGCAAGCATTTTTCGGGGCACGGTTTCGCATCGGCGGATTCGCATGTCGTCGCGCTGCCGACCGACGATCGCGCGCTCGACGAGATCCTCAACGCCGACGTCAAGCCGTACGACTGGCTCGGCATGTCGCTGTCGTCGGTGATTCCGGCGCGCACGTGATCTATACGCGCATCGACGACAAGCCAGCGGGCTTCTCGCGCATCTGGCTGCAGGACATCCTGCGCGGCCGGCTCGGCTTCACCGGCGCGATCTTCAGCGACGATCTCTCAATGGAAGCGGCCCGCGCGGGCGGCACGTTGACCGAAGCCGCGACGGCCGCGCTGACGGCGGGCTGCGACATGGTGCTCGTCTGCAATCAGCCGGAAGGAGGCGGGCAAGGTGCTGGAGCAACTGCGCTACACGCCGACCAAGGCGTCGGAGCAGCGCATCAAGCAGATGCGTCCGCGTGGCAAGGCGCCGCGCTGGAGCAAGCTGCAGAATCAGGACGAATATCTGGCGGCCCGCGCGCTCGTTAAAGAGACGCTCGGGTAAATAAAAAACGCCACGGCATCGTGAACTGCACCCCAAGAGTTGGACGCTGATCCAACCTTTGGGGTGTTTT
>LFJI01000077.1 GCA_001235855.1 Candidatus Burkholderia brachyanthoides | reverse complement strand
AAAGGAGCTAAATGTGTTACCTCTGTCCTGACACACCTGTTACCCATGTCTCCGGGTCTGTACAGAAGGGGGTTAATCGCGCCACGGTCTGATCCGAAGCCTTCTCGACGAAGCGATCGACCATTGCCTGCGGGTCAGCCATGCTGATCGAAGACTCAACTGCGGAAGGAATGGCGGCCTCGCGATCCGTCGGGCAGCGCACTCCTTTGCAAATTTCGTTGAGGGTGCCGGCGAGACCCTTGGAAGTTAGCGCTTCAATGATTTCCCGATCTCTTCGACGGGATCGCTGTTTTGCCATCTCGTGACCACATCACGTAGCTTGTCCGTGCGAAGTGCGCGTACCAAGTCGCGATCCAGCTTCATCCGTTCTACGGACTGAAGCGAGCGCCAAATTTCCATGTTCAACTTGGCGGCGTCGAGCGGCTTGAGCAAACTGCTCCACGTGGGGGGTGGTAAAGCAATGCAAAATGCAGTACATTTGTGAGGCAATGTAACTTGGATTTTCGCCATGTCACGTCTGAAAGACGAAACACTTTCTATACGCACATCTGCCGAGGTCAAACGGCTGTTGCGCCTGGCTGCTGAACGAGAGCGGCGATCGGTCGCGTCAATGATCGAAATCCTAGTAGTGGACTATGCAAAGGCGCATGGTTTGCCGCTGGACGGACCTGGTGACGGTTTGGATAAGGAAGTTGAATAACATGACAGATGCTTCTGTGCGAAAGCCCGACGACGAAAACGAAATCATGGGCCTCATTGCGAAGCTGACGCAGCAAGTGCCTGGCAAGCTCACCATGAACCGAGAGCAGCTCATCGGCCCGATCGAGTCGAACGCCACCTTCCAAAGCTTTGACGACGAATCCCTGCGACACAGTTACTTCGGCGGCGAACATCCCTGCCGACCTCCTGAGACCCCTCACGCTTAACTGGAAAAGCCCACGTGTGAACGTGTTGGCACCGGAACACTTGACACCACTTCCGCACAAGCTCGCCCAAGGTAGGGGGGATTGTCGGCTTGGTTGCCTATGAGGGGGGCGATGATGGGTATCGTCTTTACACAAGGGGCGCAGTGGATTCGCGCAGACTTTCATCTGCATACCCGCGCAGACCGCGAGTTCAATTACGCGGGCGATGAAAGTTTTTACAATAGCAGCTATGTCGATGCGCTGGAGAAAACAAACATCAGGCTGGGCGTCATCACCAATCACAACAAGTTCGACTTCGCGGAGTTTAAGGCGCTGCGCAAAACGGCCCAGAAGAAAGGAATCGCCCTGTTGCCAGGCGTAGAGCTATCAGTCGATGACGGGGAGAATGGTATCCACACGCTGGTCGTTTTCTCCGACGACTGGCTGGCTGATGGGCACGACCATATCAATCCCTTCCTGAGTGTCGCTTTTGCGGGGGAGATTCCTGCGCAGTATGAGCAGGAGAACGGACGCTCGTCTCTTTCTCTGTTGGAAACCATCAAGAAGTTGGAGAGCTACCACCGTGACTTTTTCCTTGTGTTTGCTCATGTTGAAGCGCCCAGTGGACTCTGGGCCGAGTTGGGCGGCGGGCGCCTCTCCGAGCTAGGAAGAAATGAATACTTCAGACGCCGCACTCTTGGCTTCCAAAAGGTTCGTACTTACAACAAGCTGCAAGAGAAAAACAAACCCTGCCGGGCGAAAGTTCAGCAGCACCTCAATGATTGGTACCCTGCCGATCTTGAAGGCAGTGATCCTAAGCAAATAGACGAAATCGGTCAGGGTAAAACCTACTATCTTAAGCTAGGCGAACTGTCCTTCGACGCGGTCAAATTCGCTTTGAGCGATCCCGCTTCCCGGGTCGCGCAAGAGCCACGCAAACATCAGGGGTCGCACATCCGCAGTATCCATTTCGACGGTGGCGTCTTGGATGGGCAGACCCTTTACTTCGCACCTGAACTTAACACGCTCATCGGCATACGGGGTAGCGGCAAGTCGTCCATCCTGGAAGCAGTGCGCTATGCCCTCGATATTCCACGAGGCGAAAAGGCGCAGGACACGGGATACAAAGATGAGCTGATCCGGCACACCCTCGGTAGTGGCGGAAAGGTGACGCTAACTGCCTGTGATGTGTACGGGCAAGAATTCACCATCTCTCGCATCTTCCGAGAAGCGCCTAATGTTTAGTTTACCTGGACAGCAAGTTGCAGCCTGGCGTGTCGATCCGGGAAACCGTGCTACGCCGTCCGATCTACTTCGGGCAAAAAGACCTTTCGAGTACCGGCGAAGGCTTCGAAACCGATCTGGTGGAAAAGCTGGTCGGCGAGAAGCTTCGTGTGCTGCGCGACGAGATCGAGGAGCAACGTCAGCGCGTGCGCGAAGCCGCATGGCGCTGGCTCAAGCTTAGCAATACCGCCGAATTAAAGCGCGACTATGAGACTCAACTTAACGATGCCAACTTCCGTCTGAACAAGTTCGCAGAGCACGGGGTTGCCGATAAGCTCCAGAAGCGCTTAGGTTTCCAGCAAGACGCCGCCGCCCTTACACGCATGAAGGAGCGGGCGAATAACTTTATCCTCGCCTTGAGCAGCCTAATCGCCGAGCATGAGGATGACTTGCGTAACGCTACAAGCTACGTTTCAAAGCAGAACCCGGTCTTCTTCGCTGCCTACTATGCCGAGTTTTCCAATCTCATTGCCAAGGTCGATCAGCTCAAGCAGATTGAGCAGGAGGCGCGCGCCGTTGCGGGCCGCCTCGAGTCCGAACAGGGTGAGTTTGAAGTCGCAAGCAAAAGCCTTCAGGAGAAGTTTGCACAAGTCGAGCGGCAACTGGCCCAGGAGCTAAAGCAAACCGGCATGACCGCTATTCAGCCGGATGACTTCCTGACTCAACAACAGCGAAAAACCAAGGCGGAGCAGATGTTGGAGGCGCTGGCCCAGCAGGAGTCACAGCAGATCAGCATCCGCGATGCGCTCTTTACCGAGTTCGACAAGCTCAATGAACTTTGGCTGCGTGAATTCAACACAATCAAATCAGAGTTGGACCGCGTGAATGCTGGCCACACTGCCCTACAGATCGAAGCTGACTTCAAAGGCGATAAGGAGGCTGCCATCAGCTTTATGCAGCAGCTCTTCAAGGGCAGCAACATCCGCGAAACCACCCTGCGCGCGGTTATGGACGACTACGCAGATTTCGGCGGACTCCTGCGTGCCCTGCCGGGGGCGTTGGCCAAGGCAGACAGCACTCCCGAGGTCTTTGAAAAGACCTTCATGCAGAACTTGGCAGAGCTTGTCACATGGCAGGCTTCCAAGCGTTTCGTCATCCGCTATCGCGGGAAGGAGCTGAAACACCATTCGCTCGGGCAGCGTGCCTCGGCGTTATTGCTGTATGTGCTCAGCCAACGGCAGAACGACGTGATCATCATCGATCAGCCGGAAGACGACCTGGACAACCAAACCATCTACGACGATGTGATCAAGCTGTTGCGTGAGATGAAACCGCATACCCAATTCATCTTCGCGACCCACAATGCTAATTTCCCGGTGCTGGGTGACGCTGAACAGGTGCATGCCTGCCAGTTTCAGGATGAGAAGGTCACTACGCGGAGCGGAAGCATCGACGCTCGCCCGGTGCAGGAAGCTATCGTCAACATCATGGAAGGAGGCCAAGAAGCCTTCAACCGTCGCAAAGAGGTTTATAATTTATGGAAACCTCAGAGCTGATTGTAACTCCTCAGCCGAGGCGAGGATAGTCGCCATCAGTTCAAGGCCGACATGAACAATGCCGATGCCTTGGCAGCCGAGATCGTTGCCTTCAGCAATACTGCGGGCGGGAGAATCTTCATCGGCGTGGACGACGATGGTTCCGTGCGTGGTCTTTCCGGCGCGGACTTGGCTCGCCTCAACCAGCTCGTGGCCAACGCGGCCTCGCAGAACGTGCGCCCCGCTGTAAATCCGCTTACCGATAACGTGCCGCATCCTAATGGCACGGTGATGGTGATATCTGTTCCTGAAGGCATCAGCAAGCCTTACATGGATAGAAATGGGGCTATCTGGGTTAAGAATGGCTCAGACAAGCGCCGCGCCACCTCTCGGGAGGATCTTGCAGCGCCTGTTCCAGCAAGCGGGCCTGGTGCATGCCGACGAGACGCCCGTGGTTGGCCTTGGCGCGGGCGATGTGGACATACCGTATTTCGAAGCCTTCTTCGAACAGCATTTCGGCGAGCGGCTGTCCGAGCAAAACCAGCCACTGCTGCAGTTGCTAACAAATATGAACTTAATGAATCAGGGGCAGATCAATGTAGCGGGCAGCCTGCTGTTCGCCAGAGTACCGCACGCAATACGCGCTGCCCGCTTTCATCGTCAAAGCAGTCGCCTTTGTCGGTAACCGGATCGAGGATGACCGCTACATCGACAGCCGCGACATCACTGGCAAGCTGGCTGATGTATTCCAGCAGACGCTGGCCTTCATCGTGGCCAACATCCGCGCCGTGCAGGGCGAGCAAGGCATTAATTTGCAAGGCCAAACCGAGATTCCGCGCATCGTCTGGGAAGAGCTGGTCGCAAACGCTCTCGTCCACCGCGACTACTTCACTTCATCAGTGCTCCGGTGCGTGTTTTGGTCTTTGCGGATCGGGTTGAGATCGTTAGCCCCGGTTACTTGCCTAACAACCTGACCATCGAAAACATCAAGGCCGGCAACTCCAATATGCGCAATCCCATCCTGGCTTCCTTTGCCGCCAAGCTCTTGCCTTACCGTGGCTTAGGCAGCGGTCTGCTGCGTGCCCTGCGAGCCTGGCCGCACATCGAGCTCATCGACGATCGTGCCGGTAATATGTTCAAGACTATCGTCGCGCGGCCTCAGGAAAGAGTCGCGTGAGTGGCAAATCTTCAATGATGCGCAGAGTGTTTACCGTTGGCTATAACGTCAATCTTTTTCACAAAGCGCCAGCCGGCAGAGAAGCCGCATGCGACGCTCGGCTATCAGGTCGGTGAAGACGACTGGGAAGGGACCGTGCGTTACGAGTGTGCCGAGACGAGATGAAAGCAACCCCGCATTTCTTCGAGCAACGCTGAGTGATGAACGAGGGCTCGCGCTCGCGTTACACCGGGACGTTACACCGGGACAATATCGAGATAAATCGTGTTCGGCGAGTGGAGGTTCCTCCACTGAAATCGCTCGGCCCCGAAAACAGACATGGGGAATCTCAAGGCAGCATCGCGCGGATGGATGCTGCGGTCCATTATGCCTTCGTTCTTCGAGGGTACTTTCGCCGCGCGCCGACGATGCGAATAATTTCTATTATGGCCTTTCTGGCCTTTCGCTTCAAATTCGATACACCAGTAACTAAATCGGCGCCAGCACCATTTCGCACATGCCGCGCATGCGGCCGATACGATAGAGTTTCGGATGCTCGGGCAGGGCGTCGGTCTTCGCTTCGATCTCGTCCGTCCAGCCCGAGTGCCGCCGTGGGGTTGCCCTCGGCAATGTAGTAAAAGTTCTTGCTGCGGTCTTCGTTGGCGCCACTCCACGATCAAGACTTAAGCCCCGCCGGCTTCAATACGCTTGCGCAGAGCGGCCTTCTTGTCGGCCATCTCCTTCTGCACCTGGGCATGCTGCAGGTTCGGTCGCGGATCGTCCAGCGATTCCTGCACTTGTTCACGAAACCATTTCTCATAGGCTGCCGTTGCCGTGTTTGAGTGCGTTTGCTTCATGGCCTCCGCGCGATCGGGTCGACTCGCTCGCTCACGTTCGGCTTCGTCGGGTCGCCACACTTCGAGCGAGAATCGCCCATTTTGCACGCCGAGGTCGCGGATCACTTCGAGCGCCTTGATGGGGTTGCGGAAGGCCCGCGGCCGGCGTTTTCATCGCGCACTCAATCAATGAGTTTTCCACGGTTGCAAGTAACACGTGGCGCGCACGACTGTCGTGAGTGACGTCATTTTGTCATAACGCCGCCGTCGGGATAACGGCCCAGACTGTTACGACTTACGGGCACCGCGAAGACCTAGTTTTCGCGTTCGATGCAGTTTTGTTTCGTTTCTGTCGAATCACAAAAGGAACTGCGCCACGTTGAGTGCCTTCGGTTTTCGGCTTCGGTTGTTCTGCTTTAGCTTCCTTCGATTCTGAGTCTTTTTTCACTCGTACCGCGTTGCTCGACTCTTCTATCGCCAGTCTCAGAGCTAAAAACATTCCGATAGGTAGAAGGATAGTGACGACCCAGAGCAACGCGGGAGCGTCTCTTATTGCGCTCAAGAATGAAGCAACCGCAGACGGGAACACGATGAAAGAAGCTTTCACATACGACTTAGCTGTTCCCTCAGCAAAGGTAACGGCAAGCAGCAATGCATATCAAAGTCGGAAAACGGCGACCCGTATTGAGCGACTACTGTTACGCTATCCTTTGGGTTCAATGAGTCGATCTCGTATATGGGCTTCTGAAGGTCGAAGCCGATAGACTTACCGCCAACGTACAGGCCGATAGGTTGAGAAGGCAAGCTAATGTCGATCTTACTTGCCTTCGTGTCGCTGGAATTCGTGACGACGCAGGACAGTTCGCCTGAGATTTTGCTATCCATGCTTTTGAGCGACGTGTAATCGTCAAGTACAGGCGTGGACACCTCCGCGTACTCGGCTTTCGCGTCAATTAGCTTCTTCAGCAGTTGATCGTCAGGAACCTTATTTCCTCGTTCTGCTAGTGCTCACGCCCGCGCGAACTTATCCGCAGAGATGCCCTTTTTGTTGAGCCGGTCGATTCTCGCTTTTAACTTGCCAACATACTCGCCAGAGTAAACGACGCCGTTGACGACGGCGCGCGAGCACGTCGTGACGACCGCAGGCCGCGCCGCGAAGTAGTTCGTGATAGGAATCCCGACAACAAGGAGCACAATCCCCAGAATGCTCCGACGATCTTCTCCCGGCTGAAGAAGCGGTGTTTCTCACTTTCTGATTTCTGCGTGATTCTCGTTTTGGGCTCTTTGTTGAACCAATCCGAAAGGCGCGCTCCAGGCGCGACTCGGGATTTTCACAGAATTCGCCGCTTTTGGCTCGTGAATGAGGGAAAAATGGGATGCAGCAGCCAATTATTAACCTTCTCCGACGGAGTGACGATGTGAGTTGGGCTGTGACGAGCTTGAACTACTTATACGCACATCGCGATGGATTCGCTGCCTCCACAGCACCCAGTGGCTGACCGAGATTAAGGGGCGCGTGTCTCGGAGAAGACAAAGCACACTCTGCCTTGTGCTGCGAAGAAACCCTACACAGTGCCATTTGTGGGCGCAATTTTGAGCGCGACAAGGAAGCAGCGCGCCTAGCGAGCGCAACCGAGGAGCAATGGCTCGCTAGGCGCATTGCCGCATGATGAGGCAATGCGGAGTGCTCAACGTCGCAGCATATCCATTCGATTCTCAGCATTATTTTACGATAGAGCAAGTACATCGCTCATTGCAAGCAGAGGAGTGCGGCGGCCGCAGCTATGAACGGGCGGGGTCCGTCAATCCCAGTACGCCGTACAAGATACAAAAATGTGCTGCTATTTTTATTCGAGAAGGAATAGAAGTTTGGCGTTGCAATGCCGCATGCGTGGAGGCGCACTTCAAGCTTGAGTTGATTGACTAACTGCGCGTTACCTTGCTATCAGAAGGGCAACTGCCGGTCACGAAGAGACATTCGCCTGTATCTCTACCGGGACATCTGGACGTCCGCTCCCGTCAAGGAACGGCCACTGACCCGCGCCCAGATTCCACCGCTGCGATGGCCCTGCGCGTAACCAGTTCGCCGAGCGCAACGTCAGCAAGCGCGATTCCGAGGGATTTGAAGACGGTTATATCGGATTGCGCTTGCTCCTGGGCAACGCCATTGGCAATGACGTCGCCGAGTTCCACGACGTTGCTCCAGTCGACCACGCCCGGCGCCGCCGCCAGCAGGTCCCCCACCTCTTTCTCTGCCTGCTCGAGCGATTCGACGACGATCATGCTGGCCCGGGAAAGCGTCGTATCGTCGATTTCGCGTGCACCCGGCTTGCTGGAGCCGATCGCTGCGACGAAGGCTCCTGGCTGAGGTTGGCGCCGTCGAAGAGCGGGACCGTGCCTCGCGTAGCTGTGACAACGACGTCGGCTACCTGCACCGCCGTTTCTGCCCTGGAGGCCTCGAAGCACACGTCGGCGTAACGCGCCTGCATTTGCGCAACCGCTTCCTGTACGCCCTCGATGCCAGAGTTCTCGACAAAAGCCCGGATATGTGCTCTCGCCTGAACACCGGTTCCGAACACTGTGAGAATCTTCGCATCGGTGCGGCCGAGCGTATCGAACGCGACGCGGGTCACTGCCGCCGTACGATATTCTGTGAGTGCTTCGCCGTGGATGATGGACAGTAACTTTCCGTCATGCGCAGAAAACAGGGGAATTACAAAATCGAAGGCTCCCTCGTGCGTCGAATAGACCTTCGCACCGCACACGCCAGCACCGGGAAGGATTGCTCCCATCGTGCTCAACGAAACATTTTCGCCGAGCGTCCGCACGCGTGGCTGGATCTTTGCTTGCTGGCTGCCTTGTTCAGCAAGCGCAAATTGCATCGTTTCAATGGCGTCGCTCATCGTGATCAGCTGATGAACCTGATCGTCAGTAATCACGTACATGGTGTTCCTGGCAGGGTTCAAAACCGATAAAAGGCTGCCTGCAATGCGCGCCGCTCGTCCGGATTGCTCAGCATCGCTAGCATCAAGAGAATGCGCGCCTTGTGAGGCGGCTGATCGTCGACGACGATCCAGTCATACTCGTCGTCAAGCTGCGCGCCATTGCGGATGACTATACCGCTGCCTGTGCGTGAAGCCCTCACCACATGCAACCCGCCACGCGTCGCCTCCCGCAGCGGCTCGACCAGATGTTCTGCGATGTTGCCATTGCCGGTGCCGGCGAAAACGAGGCCGCTCGCATTCGCGGCAATGGCGCGTACCAGCTCGCTCTCAAGCGCGCCGTAAGCATATACGACGTCGACTTTCGGCAACGTCTCGATACGGTCGATAGACCACGGCGTAGAAACCGTATGATCCCGCGATGGCGTGCGGTAGTAGCGAGGCTTGCTTTCGGTCACATAGCCGAGCGCGCCGTAGGGCGAGCGGAAGGCCTCAAGCTTGAAGCTGTTCGTCTTCGTAACGTCTCTAGCGGTGTGAATCTCCTTGTTTGCGACGACTAGCGTTCCCTTCCCGCGCGAGGACGGATGAATGGCTACCGCAATTGCGTCGTAGAGATTCAATGATATATCGGAACTCATCGCCGATGGCGGTCGCGTGGAACCGACCACGACGACGGGTTTCAGGCTTTTTAAGCGTGAGATGCAGGAAGTACGCGGTTTCCTCGATGGTGTCGGTGCCATGGGTGAGAACGACGCCGTCAACCGTATCGTTTCTGAGCACCTCGGATATCCGCTTCCCGATCATTAGCAGGTGCTGTTCGTTGAAGTTCTCCGAGCCCACCTGCAGCAATTGTTCGGCACGGAGGTTCGCGAGCGACGACGCTTCCGGAATCGACATGAGGATTTCGTCGATCCCCACCACTGAGCAATCGTAGGCCGAGATGTCCGTGGCGCTTGCGCCACGGCCGGCAATGGTGCCGCCCATGCCGATGACCACGATGTTGGGCTTGTCTTTCATTCGATATCAATTCGAGACATTGGGATGGAAAACAATCGTGCGCTATGCGGTGCACGGCTCATTGTGCGCATGCGAAGAGATGCGAGAGTGACGGATCGGGTCACTCATCGATCCAGCTGGCAAGCAGCGCGGCCGATCCTGAGGCCAGCGTGAAGCCAAGCGCGCCATGCCCTACGTTGAACCAGAGATTCCGGTAACGCGTGGGACCGATGATCGGCGTGCCGCGCGGTGTGGCGGGACGCAGCCCCGTCCATTCGGTCGCGTCGGCATGACGGGCTGCGACCTGCGGAAATAGTGCGGCTGTCTCTGCACGCAGCGTGGCAAGACGCGAGGGATCAGGCTTCAGGGAGTAGCCGTCGAGATCAGCCATGCCTGCCACGCGCAACCGGTCGCCAAGACGCGCATAGATTACCTTGCGGGCGAAATCGGTGATACTCAAGCTCAGTGCCATAGCCCGCGGGTCCAACGGGTAGGCCAGGCTGTAGCCCTTGAGGGGATAAACGGGCACATGAACGCCCAAAGGCTTAAGCATATGCGTAGCGCTTGCCCCGGCAGCCACGACGACGTGATCCGCATCGAGCGCTCTGCCGCTGCTTCGCGACTGTCGACTTCGTCAATACCCTTTGAAGTGCGGCTACGTCGACTCCAGTTGCCCAAGGTTGCCACGGGCACGCCGAGTCTACGCGCAGCTTCGTGCTGCCCCACTGATTCGGCAAGCCTGATGGC
>LFJI01000076.1 GCA_001235855.1 Candidatus Burkholderia brachyanthoides | reverse complement strand
CGCCTTCAATTTCCCGCCTCAACTCCCCCGTACACCACTTCTGACTTTAGCTCCACGGTGACGCAATGGTTCCTCTGCGCGGTGTTCGTCTTCTGCCTGCCGCAAGTGGTGCAGATCCTGTTCGGCGTGGACATGGCATACGGCCGCAGGGCAAGATCGTCGGCTGCGCGCTCGCGCTGTTCTGCGCGCCGATCGTGAGCCATCGGATCGGCTACGAATAAAGCCGGTGTCGAAGCGCTGGCGAGACGTAGTTTTCAGCCCACCATCGACATGCCCGGCACGCTGTGCGACAGCACGGAAGCCGCCACGAACACCCCCACCATCGAGACCGCTTCGAGCCGCATGAGGTTGATGACCGTGCGCGCGTCGATCGCGGAGCCGGTGCGTTGCAGGCTCGGCATCGCGCGCCAGCGGTTGATCGCGCCGCGCCCGCCACGAGCACGAGCTTCACGACGAGCACGTGACCCCAGGTGCTCGTCGCCAACACCGACACCGACCCGCCGATACCGCGCCACGCATTATAGAGACCCGTGGCGATCACACACGCGATCGCAATCATCGCGGTGCGCGACATGCTCGACACGATGCGCATCAGACTCGCGCGCGCCCGGCGCGCCGAGTGCGGGCAAGGCCGCGGCCGCGCCCGATATCACGACTCCTCCCCACACGCCGGTCGCGAGCAGATGCACGGTCTGGACTGCCTCGGCAAACGAGAACGCGCCCAGCAAGCCGAACGCCATGCGCGACGACGTGAGCGGTGCGCGGGTGATCGCCGCCACGACGAGCAGCAGGCTGCCGGCCAGCGCCACCGACCAGCCGATGCCCGTATGCGTCGCGCTCGCGACGAGCCACAGGGACGCGCCTGCATCCGCGATGGACGACCCGCTCATCGCCGCCGACTGAAGCCACAGCAAGACGAAATTGCACAGCGCGAGCAGGATCGCCACAAGGCGCGTGGCGCGTGGTGCGGGCGCAGCGCCGCCACGCCCGCTGGGCCGGCGAACTCGACATGAACGCTCGTTCACGACACAGCCAGCCGTCGAGCAACAGCGCGCCGAGTGCGGCGTTGAGCGGATCGCCGTTCATGGTGCGGCGTCCTGGCCGGCATAGGCGGAAAGGGGAAAAAGAGCCGTCATCAGGCCCGAAACATGCACGAGGTCATGGCGGCGAAGTCTAAACGATGCGGCCGCAGGCGGCACCTTCCGAATCGCCTTGATACTTTGCAGCGCGCTTCCTAAGCTTGCGACATACGGACCCGTGCAAAACGCCATGTTGAGCGTTTGTCGAGGAAGAAAGCGGTGCAGCAGCGCAGCACAAACTGCCATGACGGTCAAAAGCCGCGCGGCATATTGTCGCGACGCGTATGCAAAAATCGTCGCATAAACACTTACAGATTGCATCAAATAGTCATCGTTAGCCGACGATGATAGAATCCCGCGTCGCATATCAAAGGCTCGTCGAACCGCTGTGGCCGTGGTTCGCCACCTTCGCACCGAGCCGCACGAAGCTCGGCAGGTCCCCGAATTTCATGGAGTGTCGCGTGTTTTCAAGACGCATTTTCCGTCCGCTGCTCGCTTTGGCACTGATCGGCAGCGCTGGCGCATTCAGCGCGGCTCATGCACAAGCCCCGGCGCCGAATCAGATGATCGCGCCCGACACGATGGCCGCGCGCGTGCAGGGTTGCACGGCGTGTCACGGTGTCCACGGCGAAGGCACGGACAACGATTACTTCCCGCGTCTTGCTGGCAAGCCTGCCGACTATCTGTACAACCAGATCCAGAACTTCCGTGAAGGCCGGCGCAAATATCCGCCGATGAACTACCTCGTCACGTATCTCTCGGACGACTACCTTCATCAGATCGCGACGTACTTCTCGAATCAGCGTCCGCCGTATCCGCAACCGGCCAAGTCGAACCAGTCGGCATCCACGCTCGCGCGCGGCCAGCAGATCGTGCTGAACGGCGATCCGTCGAAGAACATTCCCGCGTGCGCGGCGTGCCACGGCAAGGGTCTGACCGGCATGCAGCCGGCCATTCCGGGTCTCGTGGGCCTGCATTCGGATTACATCAGCGCGCAGGTCGGCGCATGGAAGTCGGGCACGCGTCACGCGAAAGCGCCCGATTGCATGCAGCAGATCGCCTCGCGCCCGACCGACGACGACGTGACCGCCGTCGCCGCATGGCTCTCCACGCAACAAGCACCCGCCAACCCGGTGCCCGCGCCCGCTGGCTCGTTGAAAACGCCGCTCGCCTGCGGCAGCGAACCGCAATAAGGCGTCTGGAGCGACAACACAATGAAACGCAAGTCCCTGTTCGCACTTTCCTCGGCTGTCGTGGTGGCAGCCGTCGTAGTCACCGCCGTCCTCTGGTCGGGCGGTGACAATCTGCACTCGGGCGGCGCCGTCGCGGCGACGCCGGCCGACAAGGCCGTGCTCATCAAACAAGGTGAATACCTCGCGCGCGCCGGCGACTGTATCGCCTGCCACACGGTTCGTGGTGGCAAGCAGTTCGCTGGCGGCCTGCCGATGGCCACGCCGTTCGGCACGATGTTCACGCCGAACATCACCCCGGACGATCAATACGGCATCGGCAAGTGGACCTCCGACGACTTCTATCGCGCGATGCACACCGGCCGTTCGAAGGACGGTTCGCTGCTGTATCCGGGCTTCCCGTTCACGAGCTACACGAAGGTGTCGCGCTCCGATTCGGACGCCATCTATGCGTATCTGCGCTCGGTCGCGCCGGTCTCCGAACCGAGCCGTCCGCATGAACTGCGCTTCCCGTTCAACAACCGTAACCTCCTGATCGGCTGGCGTACCCTGTTCTTCTCGGAAGGCGAGTACAAGCCGGACCCGACCAAGTCGGTCGAATGGAACCGTGGCGCGTATCTGGTCGAAGGCCTCGGTCACTGCGGCATGTGCCACACCTCCATCAACGCGATGGGCGGCCCGGTCAGCTCGGCGGCATTCGCCGGCGGCCTGATTCCGCTGCAAAACTGGTATGCGCCGTCGCTGACGTCGAACAAGGAAGCCGGCTTGGGCGACTGGGACATCAAGGACATCAACGATCTGCTTAAGACCGGCGTGTCGCAGCGCGGCGCGGTGTTCGGCCCGATGGCGGAAGTCGTCCACAACAGCTTGCAGTACATGACGGACGCGGACATCAACGCGATCTCGACGTACCTCAAGTCGATCCCGCAGAATAAGGAAGCGCCGGAATCGCTGCAACTGGAAACGTCCGAAAAGTTCGGCGGCGAACTGCTCACGATGGGCAAGAAGATCTACACCGAGAACTGCGCGAAGTGCCACGCGGAGAATGGTCTGGGCAAGCCGCCGGCGTATCCGCCGCTGGCCAACAACCAGTCGATCCAGATGCCGTCGGCCGTCAACCCGATCCGCATGACGCTCAACGGCGGCTATCCGCCGAGCACGGAAGGCAACCCAATGCCACACGGCATGCCACCGTTCGCGCAAGCGCTGTCGGATACGGAAGTCGCGGCGGTCGTCACGTACATCCGTATGTCGTGGGGCAACCATGGCACGCCGGTGTCGCCGCAGCAAGTGAGCAACCTGCGTTCGGCGCCGCTCGACTGATGACTTTCTAGTCCTTCACCGGGACAGCGTACAATACGCACCGGGGCGCAGCCTTCAAGTCGGGGCTGCGCCCCTTGTTTTTTGTGTCGCGCGTTTTTGAAGTGGTAAGTTCTGTGGTTCTCGCAGTCTGCTCTGGAAGATCGTATGCACGTCGGTGAGCGCTTCAACAGCATCAGCCATCTGATCGGCGCGGTGCTGGCCGTGGCAGGGCTGGCGTCGCTGGTCACCATGGGCGCGCTCGATCGCGATCCGTACAAGATCGTGAGCTTTGCGGTGTACGGCGCGATGCTCTTCCTGCTGTATCTGATCTCGACGCTGTATCATTTAGCCCGCACGCCGCGCGTCAAGGCGACCCTGCAGAAGTGCGATCATTCGGCCATTTACCTGTTGATCGCCGGTAGCTATACACCTTTTACACTGGTGACATTGCGCGGCCCGTGGGGCTGGTCGCTCTTCGGTGTGATCTGGGGACTCGCGATTCTCGGCATCGTGCAGGAACTCACGCTCGGGCACCGAACCCGCATCGTCTCGATGGTGCTCTACGTGTTGATGGGATGGCTCGCGCTCGTAGCCGTTCGTCCGCTCGTGGTAACGCTACCGCCCGCAGGCACGGCATGGCTCGTGGCGGGCGGTGTGATCTACAGCGCCGGTATCTACTTTTTCATCAACGACGAGCGCATCCGGCACGGCCACGGTATCTGGCATCTGTTCGTGCTCGCAGGCAGTCTTTGTCAGTTCGTGAGCGTCGCGCGTTATGTCGCGTGAGCGCCTCGGGCGCCGACACAGCGCACGCATCACCAAAGCTCGATGGAGCGATGCAACTTACATACAGCCAGCCGGCGTGTCTTGATAGTGCGTCGATTCTCGCGGCAACGCCAGGCGTCTGATACGCGCCATCGATGGCCGCCGCCCGATTTTATTTGCGAACGTCGCGCGTGTGCGATAGCGACCGAATCCCCGATTCGCCGTACGCATCGCTGACATGCGCACCGCTCGCCAGAACGAACTCGAACATCCTTTATGTCTTTTGATTCACTCGGCTTGTCCGAACCTCTGCTTCGCGCTGTCAGCGAACTGGGCTACTCCAGCCCGACTCCGATTCAGATCCAGGCCATCCCCGCCGTGCTCAAGGGCGGCGACCTGCTCGCGGGCGCGCAAACCGGCACCGGCAAGACCGCCGGTTTCACGCTACCCATCCTGCAACGTCTCTCGCAACTCGCGCCCGCAACGAGCGGCGCGAAGCGCCCGGTGCGTGCGCTGATCCTCACGCCGACGCGCGAACTCGCCGCGCAGGTCGAAGAAAGCGTGCGCGCTTACGGCAAGTATCTGAAGCTCAAGTCCACGGTAATGTTCGGCGGCGTCGGCATCAATCCGCAGATCGACGCGCTCAAGCGCGGCGTGGATATCGTCGTGGCCACGCCGGGCCGTCTGCTCGATCACATGCAGCAGAAGACCATCGACGTGTCGCAGATCGAGATCCTCGTGCTCGACGAAGCCGATCGCATGCTCGACATGGGCTTTATCCACGACATCAAGCGCGTGCTGGCAAAGCTGCCGCCGAAGCGTCAGAACCTGCTGTTCTCGGCCACCTTCTCCGATGAAATCAAGACGCTCGCCGACGGCCTGCTCGATTCGCCCGCGCTGATCGAAGTCGCGCGCCGCAATACCACGGCCGAGACCGTCGATCAGAAAATCTATCCGGTCGATCGTGAGCGCAAGCGCGAACTGCTCACGCATCTGATCCGCCAGAACAACTGGTTTCAGGTACTCGTGTTCACGCGCACCAAGCACGGCGCGAACCGGCTCGCCGAGCAACTAATGCGCGACGGTATCAGTGCGCTCGCCATCCACGGCAACAAGAGCCAGTCGGCGCGCACTCGCGCGCTCGCCGAGTTCAAGGATCAGAGGCTGCAAGTGCTGGTCGCGACCGATATTGCGGCGCGCGGCATCGACATCGATCAGTTGCCGCACGTCGTCAATTTCGATCTGCCGAACGTGCCGGAGGATTACGTGCACCGCATCGGCCGCACGGGTCGCGCGGGCGCGGAAGGCGAAGCGGTGTCGCTGGTGTGCCTGGACGAGCATCAACTGCTGCGCGATATCGAACGCCTCATCAAGCGTGCGATTCCGCGCGAAGTGGTGCCGGGCTTCGAGCCCGATCCGAACGCAAAGCCCGAGCCGATTCAGCGTCGCAGCAATCAGGGTCGAGGCGCGCCGCGCGAAAGTTCACCTCGACGCGAAGGCGAAACGAAACGCAGCGGCAATGCGCGTCGCGACGGCGCTCGTGCGAGCGGTGCGCCGCAAGGTCAAGCGCGCGATGCGCGGCCCGGCAATGGCCAGCCTTCGCGCGATGCACGTGGTCCCAAGCCCGCGAACGCCAAGCCGAATCATGGCGCGGGATCGGCGCCCCGCCGTTCGTCGGACGCACCCGCGCATGCGGGACACGCGGTGAATCCGCGTGGCAAGGGCGCGAATCCGGGCGCGTTGCTCGGCGGCAAGCCGCGTATGGATGGCGCACCGGCGCGCCGCGATCGCGTGCGATCGGAGGAACGTGGGCGCTGAACGTCTGGTTCCTTGGAAAGCGTTTCGCCCGGGCCGCTCTGCTTGTAGAGCCCGGGCGTTTGTTTTTTGGGAATTCGTTTATGACGTGGAGGCTTGTCTGAGCCATTCGATCTGCTCGCACCAAACGCCAGCACGGCGTCGGGCAATTTGAAGCGGATGCCGCCGATCAGACGCGCGTAACCTACGCGCTGCGCCTCGCCGATCTCGATTGTGCCGACTAAGCACGCGAGCGGCGCGCCATCGAGCGCCACGCGGCGCGTTTTCAACTGCACCTGATAGAACGCTTCGCCGGCGACAAAAGTGAGCGTCGCGTGGCCGCACACGGCAATAGCCTGCGCCGTGCGCGATGCAGGCCAGAGCGCGGAAGCAGAGCGTGCGCGCATCCGGCGCGAGCAGTTCGCCAGCGCTGAGCAAAAGGCGGTACTACCGGATGCGCGCGGCGCCATCTGCCGCCTCTCGATGCCATGAAGCGACGCGGTGAAACCTTCGGGCGCACGGCGCATGCTTCATGTGCCGTCGAATAGCGAGCACAGTTGAGCCGGCCACTCATCGAACGTGGTCTGAGAAGACAGGGCTTTGGAATCGGCTTTGGAATCGGTCACCATCAGGAGATGCCGGCGAGAGGGTCGCCGGCATCTCCTGATGGTGACGCAATCAGCGAAAAAACAACTGCGTCATCTTGGCGAGCGGATAGTGAACGCCGGGCTGAATGCGCGCCGGCAGATCGAGCGGCTTGAGCAGCATCTTGATGCACTGGTCCACCGAAAGATTGCGCCACACCAGCGCATTCACGCGCGCGGACAACTCGCGGTTGTAGTCGGCATCCTGCACGCGCTCGGGATAACGGATCGCAAACACGTGGCGCAACGCGATCTCGGAGTCTTCGCTCTTAAGTTCCGCCACGCGGCGAATCAGCGCGCCGAGCACCGCGAACCGTCCGTTGCCTTCGATCTTGTTCCACTTCTTGAAGAACTGGAAAAAATGCTTGTAGTGGCGCACTTCGTCTGTGCGGATGTTGTCGGTGATCTCTTTGAGCACCGGCTCGTCCGAACACTTGTTGAGGGCGCGATACAGCGTGGCCGTGCCCGTCTCGACGACACAGCGCGCGACCATTTCGAGCGCACGCTTTTTCTCGAAGGCCTCGTACGAGCACGTCTTCGAGTATTCGTCGAAAAAGTTTTTGAAAGCCGTGTCCCAGTCGAAGGTCGGCCACACATGATTGATGTAAGTTTTGAGCGCGCGCCCGTGCTGCATTTCTTCGGGCTCCCACTCATCATTCAGCCAGGCGGCAACCTCGGGATCGTCCTGAAAATAAGTGCTGAGATTACTCGTGTAAAGGTCCGTGCCGCTCTCGATGAACGAGCAGGCGCACAGCAACAACAGAAGATCTTCGTTCGACGCCGCCTTTTGACGATCTATTCGATTGAGATCGATGTCTTCGATGCGCCAGGGCATCACGTGAGTCCGATCTGATTGCATGTATCGCGCTCCCTTGCTGGAATGAACGCACCATCGACCCATAAAGGTCGGCCGGGTTGAAAGGTGAAGCCGCGCGGTTTCGGTTCCAGCTAGCCTGTTGGCTTAGTTTCCAGTCCTTGCGGCTTATTTATCCATCTTAGCCGTCCTGCAACGAGTTTGCAGAGATGAAGGGACAGACTCACGCGATGCTATGCAGTTCCTTGCGTAGCAAATCTTTACGACTCGTTCGGACGGCCATCAGGCGCACATCAAAGAAGAGCAGGAACCGTGCCGTCATCGTGTCAGCACAGAATGGCGCGATGAGTCGACGCGGCTTCGAGCCGCGCGTTGCGTACTTCGCAATGCGCGACCGGAGTGTGCTCAAGCCATGCGTTGCGCACGGCTCATGTGCCGCCACGCGACGACGGCAAACGACACGCCCGACAGCACGGCCGCAAGCAGCACGTAGTAACTCGGCGTGAGTTTGTCGCCAGTCACGTGAATGAAGGCCTCGACGATGGTCGGCGCGAAACCGCCGAACAGCGTCACACCGAGCGCGTAACCGATCGACAGTCCTGTAGAGCGCACGCGCGTCGGGAAGATTTCGGACATGAGCGCAGGCATGCGACAGGAGTACGCTGCCTTGAGGATGCCCGCCCCCGCCTGCAGCCAGGCAAACATCGGATAAATAGCGAATAGCGACGCCCATCACGATGGACGTGCCGAGCATGATGCGAATGTGGCCGAGCTTATCGGACAGTGCGCCCATGATCGATCGGCGAAAAGATGAACTGCAAGCCGCCGTTGAGCACCACAACCGCGAACGACGCTGTCGCGGGGAGATGCAACTGCTTCACCGCGTACATCGGTATGTAAAGCTGCAAGACGTACACGCCCACAGTACGATTGTGCGACGATGCAGACCGCGAGCAACAGATTGACCCACTGATTCGAAAACGACACGTCGCTGCTCTTTGCCTCCGGCTTGGCGCGGTTCGCGAGAAATTCGGGCGTCTCGTCCAGATGCGAGCGGATGTAATAGCCGACCGGCCCGATCAGCAAGCCGAATACGAACGGAATCCGCCACCCCCAGCTTTCGAGTTGCGGCTGAGGCAGCCATGCGCTCAGAAAGGAACCGAAAGCCGCGGCCAGAATCGCCGTGAGCCCCTGGCTCGCGAACTGCCAGCTCGCGTAGTAACCGCGCTTCGACGCGCTGTGCTCGACCATGAACGCCGTCGCGCCGCCAAATTCGCTGCCGACGGCGAAGCCCTGAACCAGTCGCGCGAGCAAGATCAGCAGCGGCGCGGCGACGCCGATGTGCGTGTCGGCATGACGGCCATGGCGAGCGTGCCGAGCATCATCAGCGTCAACGCGGCCTTGCGGCCCTTTCGGTCGTCGCCATAGTGCCGATGGCGAGCATCGTCGACAGCCACCTCGTCGTGCGACGGAAAGAACGCCTTGGCGATCAGCGACGCGAAATATCCGTAGACGAGAAAGTCGAACCACTCGAGCGCATTGCCGACCGACGACGAGAACACGATTCGGCGAACCATCGCTTTCGAAAGCGGCTCTGCTGGCGCGGCCAGTGACGGATCGACACGGGAAGTGTTCATGGAGTCTCTTGCTTGTTTTTTCGTCGCGCGCCTTCGCTTTGTTGAGCAAGCGGACGTGCGTCGCCCGCTCGCGTGCCTGAAGGCAGCGAGCTCGGGCGATCGTTGTGGTTATAGGCGGAGCCTTCTTCAGCGCCCGCCCGGTCGATCAGGCAGCCTTAGAAGCCGGCGACAAGGCCGTCGCGCCGGCTGTCCTGGCCGAGACATAGCCGCGTTCGGGATCCGTTCGGGATCGTTTCGGTCGAGCTTCCAGATGTACTGGCCGGAGCCGAAATCCATGTAAGGATCGTCGATGGATTTGATCGTGTGCCCCATCTTCTCGAGCGCCGCCGCCGTCTGCGCGTCGAGCGTCGCCTCCACGTCGATGGTGACGTCGCCGATTGAGCTTCCAGCGCGGCCGCGCGCGGCCTGCGGCTGCCGGCTCGTAGTCGAGCATGCGCACGATGGATTGCAGGTGGCCTTGCGGCTGCATGTCGCCGCCCATCACGCCGAAGCTCATCACCGCTTCCTGCTTGTCGTCGACCTGTTGCCGGAATGATGGTGTGGAACGGCTGCTCGCCGCCCTCGACCACATTGGCCGACTTCGGGTCCATCGAGAAGCCGCAGCCGCGGTTTTGCAGCGAAATGCCCATGTTCGGCACGACCACACCCGAACCGAAACCCATGTAATTCGACTAAATGAAGCTCGCCATCATGCCACGCTCGTCCGCCGCCGACATGTAAATGGTGCCGCCCGCCTTCGGCATGCCGAAGTCGAACTGCGTAGCTTTGGACGGATCGATCAGCTTGGCGCGCTCGGTCAAATACGCGTCGTCGAGCATCTGCTCGGGCGTGACTTCCATCAAGCGTGGGTCCGCCACGTAGCGGTAGACGTCCGCGAACGCGCGTTTCATCGCTTCGATCTGCAAATGCAGCGACTCGATGCGATCCACCGTCAGCGCGCTCACGTCGAACTTGTCGAGGATGCCGAGCGCGATGAGCGCCGCAATGCCCTGCCCGTTCGGCTGAATCTCGTGGACCGTGTGGCCGCGATAATCCTTGCTGATCGGCTTGACCCAGTCCGCGCGACAGTTGCGGTCGGGTAGGAACCGTGCATTGCCGCACTATTCCCCCTAAGAACCGCACGTG
>LFJI01000075.1 GCA_001235855.1 Candidatus Burkholderia brachyanthoides | reverse complement strand
CGCTCGACAGGAAGAAGTTGCGCGCCACCTGCATGGTGATCGTGCTCGCGCCCTGCGATGCATACCCGTTCGACAGCGCGACGGTTCCCGCGCGCAGGATGCCGGTGAGATCGACGTCGCCATGATCGTAGAAACGCGCGTCCTCGATGGCGAGCACGGCTTTCTTCAAATGATCGGGCACGTCCTGAATACGCACGACGCGGCGGCGCTCTTCGCCGAACTCGCCGATCAGCACGTGATCGGCGGTGTAGATGCGCAGCGGTACCTTCGGCTTGTAGTCCGTGAGCGCATCGAGCGACGGCAGATTGGGCATCGCGACGACGAGCGCGTACGCGAGCACGAGGCCCGCGCACACGATCATCCCGAAAATGCTGATGAAGAAACCGAATAAAAGCCGCTTCCACCAGAGGCTGCGTTTCGGATTCTTACCTTCGGGCGCTTGAGACGGCGGGTTGGTCGGAGAAGAGGATTGCATAGCACCACCAAAAACAGTCACGCGATTATAGCCGTCCGGGTATAGGATAGTTCTTAACGCTTACATCGGATGCGCCGCGCGACGGTTCGTATCGATTCCTCTGCCGGTTGTGCCCTCCTTGCCGAGACTGGTTGCGCGCTGATGGCGTGTTGGTATCGCGTCCATCGCCTGCCTGCGCGCCAGTTTCTTCACGATACCCGCGATCGCGCGCCGAAGCATCTGTTTGTCGTGTGCCTAGGCCATCTGGCCGAATGCTCGCGGAGGCTGCATCTCACCACAATTCTGTTAAACCGCAAAACGCCGAACGGTTCGGCGTGCGTGAGAAGGGTGAGGTGGTGAATGGATAACGAAAGAACCTTGCAGGGATCGATTCTTAAAGTCGTGCGGCGCTACGCGGCGGGCATTCACGTGAGCGAGGACGCCGTGCGGATCGCGATCGTCAGCCGGCGAATCGCCGCGGCGTCCGCGTCGGTGTGCGTCGATCGTCTGGAGTGTGCGCCGCTGCCGGAGGGTGCGGTGGTGAACGGCGATTTCGTCGATCGCGCCCCGATCGTCGCGGCGTTGCGCGAGGCGTTCGGGCGTCTGCCGGTGCGCGGGCCGTGGCGCCTGCTGCGCTGCTCGATGGGCATGGCGTCGGCGGCGACATTCACGGCGAGCGTGCCGCTCATGCAGTTGATCGAACCGCGCATGGCGCGCACGACGCTCGCGGGCAACGATCCGCTCGGCGTGCTCGAATCGACCCTGCTGGCGGAGGCCGAGCGCATCACGGGTATCGAGCGCGGGGCGCTGGCCATCGACTGGTCGGTGCAGGCGCGGGACCCCGGGCGCGCGTATGTGTCAATCGCGACGACGGCGCGGTGGCATGTCGAGGCGCGCATGGAAACGGTGTCGGCGGCCATTTCGCTGTCGGCCGTTGCCGGCGAACCGCTCGCCGCGCTGCGCGCGATGCGCCATATGGCCGATACCGAGATCGACGCCGACGCGCGCTATTTCGTCTGCTGGCTTGAGCGCACGGGGCTGCACGGCTGGTTCGTCGAGGTGGGCGACGTGCAGGGTGCGATGCGCTATCCCGCGCCGGAATATCGCAGCATCGGCGATGCGCTGCGCGATCTGGCGGGCGATTACGTGCCGCCGCGGCGTATCTACGTGGGTAGTCGATTTGATGGAGCGCGCGGGCCTGCCGCCGCCGGTGCTCTCGACGATGTTCGGATGCCCGGCGATGGAATTCGTCGCCGCTCCGTACCGCAACGGCAGTTCGATGATCGACGCTGCGCTCCGGTGTTCGCCGCGCTTCGCGGTCGCGTTCGGACTGGCCCTGCACGAGGTGACGCAATGACGGCGACGCACGCGGTTTTCCTCGACGGTTTCAATCTGCTCCCGCACCGTGCCCGCAAGCGCTGCGCGGTACGGCGACGACGCCTCGCCATTTCCGGCGGTGGTGAGTTTAGCGGTCGGGCGCGGTGGTGGGCGCGCTCGCGGGCCGCGACGCGCTCGAGCGCATGCGTCTGAAGGAGCAGCGGGCGGGGCTGAAAACGTCGTTGCGGGCATCGGATGCGCAGGTCGTCGAGCACACGGCGCTGGTGCACTCCGAAGCGCTGGCCGATATGCTACCCGAACGCGGCGTCGTCGCGCTGCAACGCGTCTCGCAACGCAGCGACGAGGTGGAACTCGGGCGCTCGCGCCGGATTCGGCGACCGCCACGCGCTGGCTCAAGCGTCTCGAACATGCACCGGGCGTGCAGGCGGTCGAGGTCGTCGAGATGAAGCGGCGCGCGGATACCACAGCCTCAGGCAAGCGCGATTCGGGCGCAGCGGCGTCCGAACGCTACGAATTCACCGCGCTCGTGCGCTATCCGAAGGGCATTGAGGCGTCAACGCGCGCGGCGCAATCGAAAGGGAGAGGCAAATGAACACAATGACGATGGATATCTGGATGCGTGCGCGGTCCGCCGCGACGCATGCGGTCTTTCTACCCCTCGATGCCTGGTCGAACCGCCGGACGTTCGGGATCACGCTCGGCGTCGCGGCGCTGGTGTTCGCGCTCGGCTTGCAGGCGTGGCGCGCGTGCGGACTGATCAATCTCGATGCGGCGCGCTCGCGGCCACGCGGGCTAAATCGGATGAAACGCGCAGACTCGTCGCCGATCTGCCGGCGTTGCGGGCGCGTGTGGCGGGGAACGGTTCAGCGCCAGAAACGTGGACGGGCGCAGACTTGCTGAACGATGTCATGTCATGAAGCTCGCCGCGCAAAGCGGACTGCGCGTGACCGGAATCGAGCCGATGACGCCCGCGCTCGCCAGCCGCACTGCGACGCCGACACAGCCCGCCGAGCGCGCGTTGCACTTTCGGGCGGAAGGCGCGTTCGGCGAGGCGCGGCGCTTTCTGGAAGCGCTCACCGGACTGCCGCGCCTCGTCGTTCCAGAGCGCACGCAGATCAAACGCCTGGGGAGCGTCGTAAGCATCGATACGATCCTGCGCATGTTCGACACACTGCTCGCCGTGCCGCTCGCCGTAGCCCCGCGCGGCGATGTCTTCGCGATCGATCCGTTCGGCAAGGAAACGGCGGGTGGCTTGGCGCGCGGTGCGGATTTGCTGCTGGTCGGGACCTTCGTCGGGCGAAATCGTGCGATGGCGCTGGTACAGAGCGGGCCGGGCGTCGACGGTTTCGTGCGGGGTCAGAAGATCGGCGACGAGCGTCTCGAACGCATCGCGCCGCGGCACGATCGAACTCGCCGGCGACGACAGCGTGGCGCGAACGCTGGCGTTTGCCGATATCGGCGAAAGCGGAGCGATCGGGCGTGTGCCAGCCTTCGCGTATCCGGCGTGCGATGACGCGGTTTCGACGAAGCGCGTCAAAGGAGGCGTTGCGCAACGCGCGCCTGCGAAAGACGCATCCGACGCCGATGCGCTCGACGATAAGCCGCCGAAGAAATCGCTCGCTACGAAGCGCAACAGTGCCATCGGCGCCACTGCCGGAGAAATTCCGCGCCATTCTATCTTCGGCGACACCCGCAAGAGCGATTCGCGCGGCAGGTAAGCCATCGCGCAAGGGGGATCGCTCGTGAGCACGTTCATGCTACATTCTCCGCGCAGGGCCGCCGCGTGGCTGGCCGCGCTCGTGATCTCGGCGCGGTGCGGCGTTCGCATTCGCCACCGAAGGGAGCGAAGCGCCGCTGCCGCCGCTACCGGATGCATTCGAATCGCAACCGTCCGACCTGACCGCGATCGACACCGGCGTTCCGGTGTTGCCGCCCGCAGTGACGCCTGCACCGTCTAACACGGAAGCCGTATCGGTGGAACCGCTCGGGCCGCCCATGCTGCTCGCGCCGCCCACGCGGCTTGCGCGTGACGACGCGCTGCCTCGCACGCCGCGCAGGACGACGGCAAGCCCATCACGCTCGATCTGAAGAACGCCGATCTGGGCGCCGCGCTCCAGGCGTTCGCGCGTTTCGCGGGCATCAACATCGTCGCGAGCGAAAAGGTGCGCGGACAGGTGTCGCTGAATCTCGCCAACGTGCCGTGGCGGCGCGCGTTCGACACGTTGCTGGAAAAGTCACAACGGCCTCGCGATGGAAACGCACAGCAACGTGATCTGGGTCGCGCTGATCGCCGAACTTGTCGCGCGAGAAAAGCTGCGCTTCGAGGCGCACGCCCGCGCTGCGGATCTGGAGCCGCTCGCGAGCCGCACGTTCGTGCTGCGCTATCCGCGCGCCGAGGACGTCCGCAAGATGCTGGCGGGCACCGGCAATTAGCGCGTGCTGTCCAAACGCGGCGCCGCGATGGCCGATGCACGCACCAATCTGCTGTTCGTCACCGATTTCGACACGCGCGGGTGCGGCAGATCGTCGAACTTATCGCCGAGCTGGACAAGCCGACGCCACAGGTGATGATCGAAGCGAGAATCGTCGAAGGGGAAACCGGGCTGTCGCGCGATCTGGGCGTCAAGCTCGCCATCGCGGGCACGGGCGAGCCGCCGTCGCGCGGCGTCGCGGGCGGCGAAAGGCGTGGTACACGATCTGTCTGCCGGGCCGATCAACGGTTTTGACACGGCCACCGCCGGACTCACGCTGTTCGTCGCGCAGGCCACGCGGCTGCTCAATGTCGAATTGAGCACGCTGGAAGCCGAAGGACGCGGGCGGATCGTGTCGCGGCCGCGCGTGGTGACGGCGGATCGGGTCAAATCCATCGTCGAGCAAGGGATGGAGGTGCCGTATCAGGCGAAAGTCGGCAACGGCATGTCGGGCGTGCAGTTTCGGCGCGCAACCCTCAAACTGGAGGTCGAGCCGCAAATCACGCCGCACGGGCACGCCATTCTCGATCTGGACATCACGAAGACAGTCTGGGCGAGCAGACGGCCAACGGGGTCGCGATCCACACCAAACACGTGCAGACGCGCGTGGAGGTGGAAAACGGTGGGACGGTGGCAATCGGCGGCAGCATCTACGCCGACGACCGGGTCGATACCACCGGCGTCCCCGGGCTATCGAAACTGCCGCTCGTCGGCTGGCTGTTCCGCCACGACGCGCGGCGCAGCGCGAAGAGCGAACTTGTCATACTGATCACGCCGCACGTGATCGCGTCCAGCGGGTGAGGCCGGCGCGACTCGACAAAGCAGGCAGTTTGACCTTAAGCTGCCGCACGAACGAAATTCGATGAACTGGAAGGAAACCGAGTTGCAGGAAGGGCACGCGAACGCGAACATTTTCTTCGTCGGACTCATGGGAGCAGGCAAAACCACCGTGGGCCGTGTGGTTGCGCGCCGCCTGCAGCGCTCGTTTATCGATTCGGATCATGAGATCGAGGCGCGCACGGGCGCGCGCATCTCGGTGATCTGGGAGATGGAAAGCGAGGACGGCTTCCGTCAGCGCGAAGCGCGCATGATCGACGAGCTGTCGCAGCGTCCCGGCATCGTGCTCGCGACGGGCGGCGGCGTCGTGTTGCGGCCCGAAAATCGCGAAAATCTGAAGAATCGCGGCATCGTCATTTATTTGCGGGCCAATCCGCACGATCTGTGGCAGCGCACGCGGCGCGACAAGAATCGCCCGCTGTTACAGACTGAAGATCCCCGTGCGAAGCTGGAAGCGCTGTTCAAGGTGCGCGATCCGCTTTATCACGAGACCGCGCATTTCGTCGTGGAAACGGGATGTCCCACCGTGAACGCGCTCGTCAACATGGTCCTCATGCAACTGGAGGTGGCCGGCGTCATCAAACCGGCCGAATCATAAAATGTCCGCCACGATTACCCCCATGAATACCGTCAGCGTCGAACTGGGCGAGCGCGCCTATCCCATTCATATCGGTGCGGAGCTGATCGGTCAGACCGAACTCTTCACGCCGCATATCAAGGGCGCGTCCGTTGCGATCGTCACCAATTCGACGGTCGATCCGCTTTACGGCGACATGCTGCGTGCCGCGCTCGCGCCGCTGGGCAAAAAGGTGACCACGGTCGTCCTGCCCGACGGCGAAGCGCACAAGAACTGGGAAACGCTCAACCAGATTTTCGACGCCCTGCTGACCGAACGTGCGGACCGCAAGACCACGCTGATCGCGCTGGGCGGCGGCGTGGTGGGCGACATGACCGGCTTCGCGGCCGCGTGCTACATGCGCGGCGCGGCGTTCATCCAGGTGCCGACCACGCTGCTTTCGCAAGTCGATTCGTCGGTGGGCGGCAAGACGGGAATCAATCATCCGCTCGGCAAGAATATGATCGGCGCGTTCTATCAGCCGCAAGCCGTGATCGCCGATATCGGCGCGCTGCATACGCTGCCGGAACGCGAACTCGCGGCGGGCATCGCGGAAGTCATCAAGACGGCGGCGATCAAGGACCCCGAGTTCTTCGAGTGGATCGAAGCGAATATCGACGCGCTCAATGCGCGGGACGAAGACGCGCTCGCGCACGCGGTGAAGCGGTCGTGCGAGATCAAGGCGTCAGTGGTGGCATCCGACGAACGCGAAGGCGGCCAGCGCGCTATCCTCAATTTCGGCCACACCTTCGGCCATGCGATCGAAGTGGGCCTGGGCTACTGCGAATGGCTGCACGGCGAAGCCGTCGGCTGCGGCATGGTGATGGCGGCGGATCTGTCGGTGCGCCTGGGCAGGTTGGACGAGGCCGCGCGCAAACGTCTGGTGCACGTGATCGAAGCGGCGAAGCTGCCCCTGGTCGCGCCGAAGCTTGGCGACGACCGCTACGTCGATCTGATGTGCGTCGACAAAAAGGCCGAGGCTGGCGAGATCAAGTTCATTCTGCTGACGCGTTTCGGCGCGACGGAAATCACGGGCGCACCGGACAAGGCCGTGCGCGAAACGCTCGCAGCGAGCGTCTGAACCACGGGCGGCGGCTTGAACCAAGAGAGCGATGGGGAGCAGCCGGTGAGCGAAATCAAACGGAATTACCGCCCGGGCGGGCCGACATCGCTCGATCTCGAAGCGCATCTCGCGTCGTACGCGGCGCATTCGTCGCAGTCGCGCAGACGCCGTCATCACGAAGTGCCGCCCGCCGCGCGCACCGAGTTTCAGCGCGATCGCGATCGCATCGTGCATTCCACGGCCTTCCGGCGGCTCGAATACAAGACGCAGGTCTTCGTCAATCACGAAGGCGACCTGTTTCGCACGCGGCTCACGCATAGTCTCGAAGTCGCGCAAATCGCCCGGTCGGTCGCGCGCAATTTGCGGCTCAACGAAGATCTCGTCGAAGCCATCTCGCTCGCGCACGATCTCGGCCATACGCCGTTTGGCCACGCGGGGCAGGATGCGTTGCACGACTGCATGCGCAATCACGGCGGCTTCGAACACAATCTGCAAAGTCTCGCGGTCGTCGATCAGCTGGAAGAGCACTACGGCGCGTTCGACGGGCTCAACCTCTGCTTCGAGACACGCGAAGGCATTCTCAAGCATTGTTCGCGCGAGAACGCCCGCAAGCTAGGCGACCTCGGCGAGCGTTTTCTGACCGGCAGGCAGCCGTCGCTGGAAGCGCAAATCGCCAATCTCGCCGATGAGATCGCCTACAACAACCACGATGTCGACGACGGTCTGCGCTCGGGCCTCATCACGCTGGAGCAACTTTCGGAAGTCAGTTTATGGCTCACGCATTTTGAAGCGGCGCGTGCCGAGTATCCGGACATCGAAGGGCGCAGGCTGATTCACGAGACCATTCGCCGCATCATCAACACGCTGATCGTCGATCTGATCGACTCGACCAATCGCAATCTCGCGCGCGTCAAGCCTGAATCGCTCGAGGATGTGCGCCAGGCGCCAACGCTCGTCATGCACAGCAAGGAAATCGCCGCGCAAGCCGCCGCGCTCAAGCGCTTTCTCTTCAAGAACCTCTATCGTCACTACCGCGTGACGCGCATGGCCAACAAGGCCAAGCGCGTCGTCACCGGCCTGTTCGACGCCTTCACCGACGACCCGCGTCTGTTGCCGCCCGCCTATCAGGCGCGCGGGCCGGTCGCGGAGGAATCGGCGAACGCCGCCGCCGCGCCGACTCACGGCAGCTCGCAGGCGCGTCTCATCGCTCATTACATCGCGGGCATGACCGACCGCTACGCTTTGAAAGAATATCAACGCCTGTTTGTCATTGACAACAACTAACATCGCGCGATTCAAACCCGCGTGACTACAAAACGAAGTCGCAGAGCGATTACAAGATCGTTCCCGTGTTCAAGGGCACTTACGACCAGACGCTGGCGGCGGGTATCGCAGCGGCAATGCGCGGGCGATCCTGCAGGTCTACGAAGTCGGCACCGCGACGATGATGCAGGCGAAGAAGGCCGTCATCCCTGTCTGCGATGTATTCAAGCAAGCGGGTGTGCCGCTCGACGAAAAAGTGTTCGTGCCGACTATCGCGAGCTATTACAGCGATGCGAAGACCGGCCATCTCGTGTCGATGCCGTTCAATAGTTCGACGCCCATCCTCTACTACAACAAGAACGCATTCAAAAAAGCGGGCATCGATCCGAGCCAGCCGCCGAAAACGTGGGCCGATGTCGAAGCGGACGCGAAGAAGCTGAAGGCCGCCGGTTATTCCTACGGCTATTCGTCGGGCTGGCAAAGCTGGATTCAGCTCGAGAACTACAGCGCGTGGCATGCTTCGCCGTTCGCGACGAAGCACAACGGCTTCGACGGACTCGACGCCAAGCTCGAATTCAACAAGCCGTTGCAGGTCGCGCATATCCAGTTCCTGCAGAACATGGCGAAGGAAGGCACGTTCACGTATATGGGACGCAAGGACGAGCCGGTGTCGAAGTTCTATAGCGGCGATTGCGGCATCATCACCAACTCGTCGGGTTCGCGCGCGACCCTCGCTAAGTACGCGAAGTTCGATTACGAAGTCGGCATGATGCCGTACGATGCCAGCGTGAAGGGCGCGCCGCAGAACGCAATCATCGGCGGCGCGAGTCCGTGGGTGTTGTCGGGCAAGGACCCGGCCGTGTACAAGGGGGGCGTCGCGAAGTTCCTCGCCTATCTGTCCACGCCTGAAGTCGCGGCGAAGTGGCATCAGGAGACGGGCTATCTGCCGGTGACGCAGGCCGCGTACGAACTCTCGCAGAAGCAGGGCTTCTACGACAAGAACTCGAGCGCGGACATCGCCATCAAGCAGATGCTGAACAAGCCGCCGCTGCCGTACACGAAGGGCTTGCGCCTGGGCAACATGCCGCAAATCTGGAGCAGATCTGGGCCGAGAAGAAGACGCCGCAATATGCGCTCGATTCGGCCGTCGCGCGCGGCGACGAACTGTTGCGCCGCTTCGAGAAGGCCAGCAACTAAGCGCATGCGTGTCCGCGCGTCGAGCAGGGCGGCGCGGGCGCTTTCGTTTAGGACATAAGCGCATGGAAAAACGCTCTCGGTTCGATACAAGCGTCTTGCCGTATCTTGCTCGTAGTGCCTCAACTCGCGATTACCGCGCTGTTCTTTCTGTGGCCTGCGGGCGAAGCGCTCTGGCAGGCGACGCAAAGTCAGGACGCGTTCGGCACGTCGAGCGAGTTCGTCGGCTTGCAGAACTTCAGGCAATTGTTCGCCGATCCGCTGTATTTGTCGTCGTTCAGTACGACGATGATCTTTCTGCGCGCTCGTCACCGTGTCCGGGCTCGTCATTTCGCTGCTGCTCGCCGCCTGCGTGGATCGCGTGACGCGCGGAGCGAAGGCGTATAAGACGCTGCTGATCTGGCCGTATGCGGTGGCGCCCGCGATTGCCGCCGTGCTGTGGTCGTTCCTGTTCAATCCGAGCATCGGGCTGGTGACCTATGCGTTGGCGAAGCAGAGCGTCGTGTGGAATCACGCGCTGAACGGCACGCAGGCCATGTTTCTCGTCGTGCTCGCTTCCGTTTGGAAGCAGGTGAGCTACAACTTCCTGTTCTTCTACGCGGGCTTGCAGGCCATTCCGCAATCGCTGATCGAAGCCGCCGCCATCGATGGCGCTGGTCCCGTGCGACGTTTCTTCAGTATCGCGCTTCCGCTGCTGTCGCCGACGAGCTTCTTTCTGCTGGTCGTGAATCTCGTCTACGTGTTCTTCGACACCTTCCCCATGATCGATGCCGCGACCGGCGGCGGTCCCGCGCAATCCACCAAGACACTTATCTACAAGATTTTCGCGGAAGGATTTCAGGGTCTCGACATCGGCAGTTCGGGCGCGCAGTCGGTCGTTCTGGTGATCATCGTCGTCGTGCTGACGGTGATCCAGTTCCGCTTCGTCGAACGCAGGGTGCAATACTCACGATCGAGAACCGGGGCGGCTTCGATATCTTCTGTCACGCGTTGCTGCTGATCGGCGTCGCGCTGATCGTCTTCCCGGTGTACGTCGCGTTCTGTGCGGCCACGATGAACTCGAAAGAAGTGTTCACCGTGCCGCTCTCGCTCGTGCCGAGCACGCATCTGTTCGAGAACATCGCGCATATCTGGAAGGACGGCAGCGGCAATGCGGCCGCGCCCTTCGGCGTGATGCTGCTCAACAGTCTCGTCATGGCGCTCGTGATCAGCATCGGCAAGATCGCGGTGTCGATCGTCTCGGCCTATGCCATCGTGTTCTTTCGCTTTCTGTACAGACCGGAGACATGGGTAACAGGTGTATCAGGACAGGGGTAACACATTTA